>CAZBZD010000038.1:0-12595 GCA_964496295.1 uncultured Rhodanobacteraceae bacterium
TGCGTGTCTGTTTTTTGGTGGTTTGTTTGCCGCCGTGCGGCGGCGTATCGCGCCTGTCGGCGCTCGCCGGGCTGCGCCCGACGAGTACGTTCCGCGCGGCGGGGTTTTTCTGACGGGCCTTCCCTGGCCCGCAGAAAAATGACCGGCGTCCTGCCGGTCACCCTGCGGGCCTTGTCCGCCGCGCTCCACCGCCTGCCGAGGGGCCCCGGGAAGAGCGGGCTTGAGGTCTGGATGCAGGCTCCTGCAACAGCAAGGGCAAGAACCGTAGGTCGGGTCATGACCCGACATCCTGTCGGGTTGATGAAGCCAACCCGACCTACTGGGAAGATACCCGGAATATGACGAGCGCCGATAGGCGCGACACCCCGCCAACCGGCGGGAAAAATTCACCACTCACGCGAAGGCGTCAGCCCCGAGCCCTCCAGCCACGCCCTTGCTTGCATAGGCCACGGCGTCGTGCGGATGCAGGCTTTCCTCGTGGCTGACGCGCACGGCGAAATCGGCAATGGCTTCGTCCCCACGCAGCGCGTGCTGGATGCGCCGCGCGGCGTCCTCGCAGAACATCAGGTTGCCGCCGTTGGCCAGGGCGAAAGCCTGTTCGTCTTCGCGCTTGACGGCGGTCTGCACGGGTGTGCCGAGCGCGGCTTCGACGCGGTCGATCAGGGTGGACGGGTCGAAACCGAAAGAAGGTTCGGGGCGCACGCGCAGGCTGGCGATGCTGCGCTGGGCGTGCGGCGTGGCGACGATGCCCTGTTCGCTGCCCAGCCAGGCCAGGACGGCGTTGCGGTCCAGCGTGGCAGCGGGGCCGAAATCATGCGCGAACTGCTGCTGGATCAACTGGCGCGACAAGGCTGCCGAGGCCGGGCAGGTCGAGGAATACATCACCTCGGTGGCCAGTTCGACCTGGAAATCCTGGCCGTGCATGCGCGCCTCGATGCGGATCGGGTAGGCGCGCCAGCCGCTGTGGTCGCTTTCGAGGGCCTTGCGGCGGACCAGTTGCTCGAAATGGATGCGGATGCGCGCCTGGCCGGAAAGGCCGTCCTGCGATGCCAGGAAATCGCGCAGCAACCGGCGCAGCAGGCAGGGCGTCAGCGGTTCGCCGGCGAGGGCCTTTTCCACCATCAGGTACAGGCGCGACATGTGGATGCCGCGCGCGTCGGTGCGCTCCAGGCTGACGTGCGCGTCCACGCGGGCGCTGGCGCGCTGCGTGGTGCCGTCGCTGTCGTTGACCAGCACGGGAACCTGGATGTTGTTCATGCCCACCCAGTCCAGCGTGCCGTCCAGGTGCGGTTGCGCCTGGTGGGCGACGTCGGGCAGGTCGCGGGCGGTGTTGGAATCGGCGGACATGGGCGTTTTGATGCGGTGAATCCTGCTTATCTGGGGATGGACGCCAGTTTAATCAACTCGGCCGGCGCGTGCGGCCCGGGCCGCCGACCAGGCCAGGCGCAGGGTGGCCATGCCGGTCTGGCGTTTCTGTTCGTGGCGCAGGCGGGCCAGGGGTTGCCGCGAGCGCAGCGCGCGCCGGGCCCAGCGCTGGCCGAGGCGGGCGTCGAGGCCGCGGAACAGGCCCAGGGGACCGGGCAGCTTCCGGGCCTGCTGCCATGCGGCGAGCAGGTCGCGCAGTTGTTCGGCCACGGCCGCGCGTCGTCCGGGGCAATCGCGGGCCAGCGCGTCGCGGTCCAGATGGTGCCGCGCAAGGCGGTCCATCGGCAGCGGCAGGCGCTCGATCGCGGCGTTTTCCTCGGTCACGCTGACGGCCTGCAGCAGGTAGTCCAGGCTGGCGATGCGGCCGGCGCGCGCGGGGTCGGCGTCGGCACCGAAGAGGATGCGGGTTTCCAGCGCCGCCAGGGCGCCGTGGAATGCCTCGGTGCGCGCGAGCTGGGTGGCGAAGTCCGGCGGCGTGGCCTGGTCGAGCCGGGCCAGGGCGGTGGTGACCGGCGCCAGCCACAGGGACGGGTCGACGGCGCGCACGTCGGCGTCGGAAAACAGGGCCTTGACCAGCGGATGGCGGCCGCCGCCGGCCACGGCGCCGCCCAGCTCCTCGCCCCACCAGTTGAGCTTGGCGGCGGCGACCTGTGTTTCGGCGATGCCGTAGGTGGCCGTGACCAGCTCGTGTTCCAGCGCGCCCAGCGCCGGCACGATGTCGCGCCGTTCCGGTGGCAGGAACGCCATGGCCTGGTGCCGCGCGGGGCGCGTCGCCAGCCATTTGTCGATGTAGCCCTGGAGCGTCGGGTCGGTCATGCCGGGATGTCGAGCCGCAGCAGGTCGGTCAGCTGGCCGGGGTGGTCGATGATCGCATCGGCGCCCCAGTCGCGGGGGTCGCCGCCGTCGAGGTAGCCCCAGGCGGCGGCCACGGTGTACAGGCCCGCTTCGCGACCGGCCTGGACATCGCGCGGGTCGTCGCCCACGAACACGCCGCGCGCGGGAACCATGCCGGCCAGCTCGCAGGCATGCAGTACCGGCGCGGGATCGGGCTTGCGTTGCGGCAGGGTGTCGCCGGCCACCACGCCGGCCGCGCGTTGCCACAGCCCCAGTTGTTCGAGCAGGGGACGGGCCAGGAAACCGGCCTTGTTGGTGACGATGCCCCAGGGTATGCCGGCCGATTCGAGTGTCGCGAGCAGTGTTTCCACGCCCTCGAAAGGCTGCGACTTGTCGGCCATGACGGCGGCGTACAGCTCCAGGAAGCGCGGCGTGCGCGATCGGAGCGTTTCCGGGTCGGCGCCGGGCCAGGCCGTTTCCAGCACCGCGCGGGCGCCGCGCGAGACGACGTCGCGGATGGTGGCGTAGGGCGGAATGGCGACGCCGGATTCGGCGGCGAGGCCTTCCAGTGCCGCGTACAGGCCGGGGGCGCTGTCGAGCAGGGTGCCGTCGAGATCGAACAGCACCCCGGACGGAGGCAGGGGCGGGCGGTTCATGCCGGCTTGCGTGCGCTGAGGAGGTAGTTGACGGCGGTGTTGCGCGTCAGCCGGGCCTTGCGCGTGAGCGGGTTGTAGGCCATGCCGCTGACGTCGGCCAGTTCCAGCCCTTCGTGGCGGAACAGGCGCGCCAGCTCCGATGGCCTGATGAACTGACGGTAGTGGTGGGTGCCGCGCGGCAGCATGCGCAGCAGGTATTCGGCGCCGAGGATGGCCGCGCCGAAGGCGGTCGGGGTACGGTTGAGCGTGGACATGAAAAGTTGCCCGCCGGGTTTCAGCATGGCGGCCAGGTCGGCCACCAGCGCGGCCGGGTCGGGCACGTGCTCGACCAGTTCCATGCAGCACACGGCGTCGAACCCGGCCGGCTCGGCGGCGGCGAGGTCGGCCGAGGATTGCACGCGGTAGTCCACTTCCAGTCCGGATTCGTGCAGGTGCAGGCGCGCCACGTCGATCACGGCCTCGCCCATGTCGATGCCGACCACGTCGGCGCCGGCACGCGCCAGCGCTTCGCTGAGCAGGCCGCCACCGCAGCCGACGTCGGCCACGCGGGCGCCGGACAGGTTCGTGCGCGCGGCCACGTAGGCGGCGCGCACGGGGTTGAGGTCGTGCAGCGGGCGCGATTCGCCGTCGGGATCCCACCAGCGCGCGGCCAGTTCCTCGAAGCGGGCGATTTCGCGCGGGCTGACGTTGGCGGTCGTGTCGGTCATGGTATGCATTATCGCGCGTTCCATTCGCGCACGCTGACGGTGGAAGCGCCGGAAACGTGCAGGGGGTCGGTGAAAGCCAGCGCCTCGGCGGCCTGCAGATCATCGGCAAGCAGCAGATAGGCGCCGCCGCTGGCATCGGTGAACGGGCCGGCCAGTTCGAGTTGCCCGTGTTCGCGCAGTCCGTCGAGGAAGGCGGCATGGGCGGGAACCAGGCCGGCATCGAAGTCCGGGTTGCGCATGACAGTGACCAGGTAGCGTTTCATCCCGCGTGGTCCAGCTTGGCGATGCGCTCGCGCCAGGCGCGGGTTTTTGCCTTCAGTGCGTCGGCGTCGATGCCGGTCAGCTCGCGGTCGGCAAGCAGGCGGCGACCGGCGATCCAGGTGTCGCTGACCAGGTGGCGTCCGCCGGCGTATACCAGTTGCGAGACCACGTCGTACAGCGGCAGGGTTTCCAGCCCGGTCATGCGCACGGCGGCGAGGTCGGCCTGCTTGCCGGCTTCGATGGAACCGATACGGTCATCCAGGCCCATGGCGCGGGCACCGCCGAGGGTAGCGGCACGCAGCGCGGTGCCGGCACTGAAGGCATCCGCACGCCCGGCCACGGCCTTGGCCAGCAGGGCCGCGGTGCGCATCTCGCCGAACATGTCCAGGTCGTTGTTGGAGGCGCAGCCGTCGGTGCCGATGGCGACGTTGACGCCGGCCTGGTGGAATGCCTCCACCGGGCAGAAACCCGAGGCCAGCTTGAGGTTGGATTCGGGGCAGTGCACCAGCGAGACGCCGCGCTCGGCGCAGGTGGCGATGTCGGCGTCGCTGGCGGCGGTCATGTGCACGGCGATCAGATGGTCGTTGACCAGGCCCAGCTTCTGCAGCCGCTGCATCGGCGTCAGGCCGTGGTCGCGCTTGCTGTCGGCCACTTCCTGCGCGGTTTCCATCAGGTGCAGGTGGACCGGCAGGTCGAGCTGGTCGGACAGCACGCGGATGCGCTCGAAGCTCTCGTCGGACACGGTGTAGGGCGCATGCGGCACGAAGGCCGTGGTCAGCAGCGTTTCGCCGCGCAGCTCGTCGTGCACGGCCAGTGCGCGATCGAAATACTCGTCCTGGGTCTTCGCCCAGGGGCTGGCGAATTCGATCACCGGCAGGCCGACGCAGGCGCGGAAACCCAGGCGCTTGTAGGTGGCGGCGATGGTGTCGGGAAAGAAGTAGTTCTCGTTGGCGCAGGTGGTGCCGCCGCGCAGCATTTCGGCCACCGCCAGTTCGGTGCCGTCGCGGATGAACTCCGGGCCCATCACCGCGCCCTCGATCGGCCAGATGTGCTCCTTGAGCCAGGTCATCAGCGGCAGGTCGTCGGCGACGCCGCGCAGCAGCGTCATCGGGTTGTGCGTGTGCGCGTTGACCAGCCCCGGGATCAGCGCGTGCTCGGGCAGGGCGACGGTTTCGCCGGCCGTGTACGTCGCGCGGGCCTCGTCGATCGGCAGCACCGCGACGATGCGATCGCCCTTGACGGCGACGGCATGGTTTTCCAGCACCGTGGCATCGGGTTCCACGGGGATGACCCAGCGGGCTTCGATCAGTTGATCGACAGATTGCGGGGATGTGGACATCTTGGCTCCAGGGACGAGTGGCGAGGGACGAGTAGCGAGGGCGCAAGAAGCGAAAGCCGGATGTCTGACCTTTGCGCCCTCGCTACTCGCCCCTCGTCCCTCGCCCCTGAATGGTCATTTCACACGGCCGACATACTCGCCGCTGCGCGTGTCGACCTTGATCACTTCGTCCTGCGGCACGAACAGCGGCACGCGCACCACGGCGCCGGTTTCCAGCTTGGCCGGCTTGCCGCCGCCGCCGGAGGTGTCGCCGCGCACGCCGGGGTCGGTCTCGATGATCTTGAGTTCCACGAAGTTGGGCGGCTGGACCGCGATCGGCGCGCCGTTGAACAGCGTCACCACGCACTCTTCCTCGCCCTTGAGCCACTGCGCGGCGTCGCCCATGGCGTTCTTGTCGGCCTGGTGCTGCTCGAAGGTGCCCGGGTCCATGAAGTGCCAGAACTCGCCGTCCGTGTACAGGTACTGCATGTCGGTCTCGAGCACGTCGGCGCCCTCGAAGGATTCGCTGGACTTCAGCGTCTTCTCGGTGGTGCGGCCGTTCAGCAGGTTGCGGATGCGGATGCGGGTGAATGCCTGTCCCTTGCCGGGCTTGATGAAGTCGGCGTCGACGATGGTGTAGGGATCGCCGTCGACGAGGATCTTGATGCCGGGCTTGACGTCGTTCAGTCCATAGCTGGCCATGCGGGTAACTCCGGAAACGAAAAGCCGCACGGGTCGCGGCTACAATGAGGGATTCACCGGCGTGTTCGGCCGGCTTCGGAATGGCCCATGATACCTGCAACCTCCCCGTCCGCGCAGCTTGCCGACTGGCGCCAGGCATGGCGCGATGCCGTCACCGACGGCCGCGAACTGCTCGATCTGCTGGACCTCGGGCACCTGGCCGGGCGCCTGCCCGCGGGTGATGCCGGCTTTGCCCTGCGCGTGCCGCGCGGCTTCGTGGCGCGCATGCGTCGCGGTGATCCGGACGACCCCCTGTTGCTGCAGGTGCTGCCGCAACTGGTCGAGACCGAGGCGGTGCCGGGCTTCGGCCTGGACGCCGTCGGCGACATGGCCGCGCGCGGCGCGCATGGCGTGCTGCACAAGTACCACGGCCGGGCCCTGCTGATCGCCAGCGGCGCCTGCGCGGTCAATTGCCGCTACTGCTTCCGCCGGCATTTTCCCTACGGCGAGGAGATCGCCGCGGCCGCGCAATGGCGCGAGGCGCTGGACTACCTGCGCGGGCACGACGATGTCGGCGAGCTGATCCTGTCCGGCGGCGATCCGCTGTCGCTGTCCACCGCCAAGCTGGTCGAACTGTCGCGCGGCATGGCCGGCATCGGGCATCTCAAGCGCCTGCGCATCCACACGCGCCTGCCGGTGGTGCTGCCCGAGCGCGTGGACGCCGCCTTGTGCGAATGGCTGGCCGGCCTGCCGCAGCAGAAGGTCGTGGTGATCCACGCCAACCACGCCAACGAACTGGACGCCACGGTGGCCGCGGCCTGCGAACGCCTGCGCGCGGCCGGCGCGGTGCTGTTCAACCAGTCGGTCCTGCTGCGCGGCGTCAACGACGAGGTCGACGCGCTGGCCGACCTGTCCGAGCGCCTGTTCGCCTGCGGCGTGGTGCCGTACTACCTGCACCAGCTCGACCGCGTGCAGGGCGCCGCACATTTCGAGGTGGACGATGCCCGGGCGCGGGAGCTGGCGGCCGGCCTGCGCGCCCGCCTGCCGGGCTACCTGGTGCCGCGCCTGGTGCGCGAAGTGGCCGGCGAGGACGGCAAGCGCCCGTTGTGAGGCAACCCGATGGGCGTTACCGTGAAGCAATCGACAGCCCGCATGGCCGTGCTGGAAAACCCCGCGGGGATGGGGTACAACCGGAGCACGGACTGCCTGCCGCATTTCCCTCGACGGTACGCCCACCGGACACGCGCATGAAGCAAGACAACGTCATCAAGATCCTGTTCATCGAGGACGCCGTGGAGGACGCCGAACAGGTCATCAGCCTGTTGCGCAACCACGGCGTGGCGGTGCGTCCGGCGCGCGCCACCAACGCGGACGAACTGGATGCCGCCTGTCGCAGCCTGACGCCCGACGTGGTGCTGGTCAATCCGGACACGCACGACCTGCGCATGGCCGACGTCGCCGCCAAGATGGGGGACACGGGCAAGGACTTCGCCCTGGTCGCGCTGGTCTCGCACCTGGACGACCAGGCCGTCGGCGACCTGTTCGAGCAGGGCGCGCACGGGCTGGCCCTGCGCTCGCGGCCGGAGCAACTGGTGCGGGTGGTGAGCCGCGAGTTCGACGCGCTGGGCATGCGCCGTTCCGTGCGCCGCCTGAAAAACGCCCTGCGCGAATCCGAGCGCCGTTGCGACGCGCTGCTGGCCTCCTCGCGCGATCCGGTCGCCTACGTGCACGAAGGCATGCACGTGCGGGCCAACCAGGCCTACCTGGAAATGTTCGGTTACGACAGCTTCGAGGACATCGAGGGGCTGACCCTGCTTGACATGGTCGCTCCCGACCATGCGGGCGAATTCAAGACCCTGCTCAAGGGGCTGGCCAGGGGCGAAAAGCCGCCGGAGCAGATCAAGCTCCAGGCGATGCGGGCCGACGGCGACATCTTCGATGCCAGCGTGGAGTTTTCCCAGGCCACGTTCGAGGGCGAGGCCTGCCTGCAGATCGTGTTCCGCCAGCAGGTGGTGGACGAGGAACTCAGGGAGCAACTGCTGCGCGATCCGGCCACCGGCCTGTTCCACCGCACCCACATGCTCAAGCTGATCGACGACGCCGTCAGCGCCGCGGCCGACGGCGCCACGGGCCAGGCGCTGCTGCTGCTCGAACCGGACAGCTGGAAGACCGTGGTCGACAGCATCGGCATGGCCAATATCGACAAGCTGATGGGCTCCATCGCCGCGCGCGCGGGAACCGTCCTCGACGCGAACGCCGTGGCCGGGCGCATGGGCGAGCACGCCATCGGCATCCTGCTCAAGCAGCACGACGACGCCGAGGTGCACGAGCTGGTCTCGGCGCTGCACAAGCTGGCCAGCGACGGCGTGTTCGAGGCCGGCACCCATTCCATCGCCCTGACGCTTGGCATCGGCGGCAGCCTGCTGGGCGAGCGCAACGCCAACACGCAGGTCCTGGTCGACCAGGCCAACGAAGCCTTGCGCAGCGCCCAGCACCGGGGTGTCGGCGCCAGCCAGATCCACGATCCGGCCGAACGCGACAAAGCCGAAGCCGAACGCGAACGCTACTGGCTGCAACTGGTCAGGGGCGCGCTGGACAACGAGGGCTTCATCCTCTACCAGCAGCAGGTCATCAGCCTGCAGGATGCCGAAGGCGATTTCTCCGAGGTCCTGCTGCGCATGGACGGCCCCAACGGCGAGGTGACGCCGGGCTATTTCCTGCCGGTGGCCGAGCGCAACAACCTCATGGGCGACATCGACCGCTGGGTCATCCGCCACGCCATCGCCATGCTGGCGGAGCGCCGCGACGAGGCGACGCCGTACACCATGTTCGTCAAGCTGGCGGCCCAGACCCTGGCCGACCCCGCGCTGGCCGGATGGCTGGGCCAGCAGCTTCGGGAGCATCCCCTGCGCCCCGGGTCGCTGGTGCTGGAGATGCCCGAGAGCAAGGTGCTGACCAGCCTCAAGCCGGCCCAGGCCTTCGTCTCACAGCTCAAGTCCATGGGCGTGGCCTTTGCCCTGGAGCAGTTCGGCTCCGGGCTCAACTCCTTCCAGATGCTCAAGCACGTCGATGCCGACTACCTCAAGATCGACCGCAACTTCATGGCCGACCTGCCCAGGCACGAGGAAAACCGCGCCAAGGTGGCCGACATCTGCAACCAGGCGCACGATCTGGGCAAGTTGACCGTGGCCGAATGGGTGGAGGATGCGGCCAGCACCTCGATCCTGTTCGCCTGCGGCGTCGATTTCGTGCAGGGCAACTTCCTGCGCGAGCCGGAAAAGGTGCTGGCGCAGGACAGCGCGGCGGCTTGAGCAACGCAAGCCGATGCACCGATAATGGGCGTTTTCGCCCAAGGTATGCGCCGTGTACGTCCAGGCCCCCGACCGCAAGCCGGTTACCGTCCCCGCCCTGCGGCGGATGAAATCCGAAGGCCGCCGGATCGTCATGCTGACTGCCTACGACGCGAGCATGGCCGCCCGGCTGGAAATGGCCGGCGTGGACGTGGCGCTGGTCGGCGATTCCCTGGGCAACGTGGTGCAGGGCCGGGCCAGCACCTTGCCGGTCACCCTCGAGCACATGCTCTACCACTGCCGGGCCGTGGCACGGGGCCTGTCCACCACGCTGCTGCTGGCCGACCTGCCGTTCATGAGCGACCGCGACGTGCCGCATGCCCTGGAAGCAGCGGCGCGGCTGGTGGCCGAGGGCGGCGCGGCCATGGTCAAGATCGAGGGCGCCGGACGCATCCTCGAAGTCATCGCGGCGGTCGTCGAACGCAACATCCCGGTGTGCGCCCACCTCGGCCTGACGCCGCAGTCGGTGCATCGCCTGGGCGGCTACAAGGTGCAGGGGCGCGAACAGGAGGCCGCCGAACGCCTGCTGGCCGATGCCCGTGCCGTGGCCGAGGCCGGCGCCGGCATGCTGGTGC
This sequence comes from uncultured Rhodanobacteraceae bacterium, assembly GCA_964496295.1. Taxonomy (GTDB): domain Bacteria; phylum Pseudomonadota; class Gammaproteobacteria; order Xanthomonadales; family Rhodanobacteraceae; genus Oleiagrimonas. Next base: position 9,808 of record CAZBZD010000038.1, read on the forward strand.
TCGAATGCGTGCCGTCGAAACTGGCCGCGCGCATCGCCGGCGAGCTCGACATCCCGGTGGTCGGCATCGGTGCCGGCGCCGGTTGCGATGGCCAGGTCCTGGTCATCTATGACATGCTCGGCATCACGCCCGGCAAGCGACCCAGTTTCAGCAAGGATTTCCTGGCCGGCCGCGGTTCGGTGGACGAGGCCATCGCCGCCTACGCCGCGGACGTGCGCGAAGGACGCTTCCCGGACGCCACCCACGCCTTCGACTGAGGACCCGCGCATGCAGACCGTCAACGATGCTGCCCGCCTGCGCGCGGTCGTCCGCACCTGGCGCGGGCAGGGCCGCACCGTGGGCCTGGTGCCCACGATGGGCAACCTGCATGCCGGTCACCTGGCGCTGCTCAAGCTGGCGCGTTCGCGCTGCGAACGGGTGGTGACCAGCATTTTCGTCAACCCCACCCAGTTCGGTCCGGACGAGGACTATGCGCGCTACCCGCGCACGCTGGAGCGGGACCAGGCGGCCCTTGCCGACAACGACTGCGAGCTGCTGTTCGCGCCGCCGGTCGAGGTCATGTATCCGTTCGGGCCGGAGCACTCGGTGCGCGTCCACGTGCCCGGCATCACCGAAGTGCTGGAGGGCGCGCACCGGCCCGGGCACTTCGACGGCGTGACCACCGTCGTGTCCAAGCTGTTCCATCTGGTGCAGCCCGACGTGGCCGTGTTCGGGCAGAAGGATTACCAGCAACTGCGCGTGATCGAACGCATGGTGGCTGACCTGTCGCTGCCGGTCAGCGTGGTGGGCGCGCCGATCCGGCGCGAAGCCGATGGTCTGGCCATGAGCTCGCGCAACCAGTATCTGTCCGCGACCGAGCGGCGGCTGGCGCCGCAGCTTTACGCCACCTTGCGCCAGATGCGCGAACTGCACCTGCAGGGGCATGCCCGGCAGGCCATCGAGAAGGCTGCCGCAGCCCGCCTGGGGCGTGCGGGTTTCGACACCGACTACGTCGTCATCCGGCGTGCCACGGACCTTGCCGAGCCGGCCGCCGACGAGCGCGAGGGACTCGTCGCCCTGGCGGCGGCTCGTCTCGGCAGCACCCGCCTGATCGACAACCTGCCGTTTGGCTGAAACCTGCGGGTAGGGCGGGCACTGCCCGCCGAAATGCAGCCTGGTGGCGGGCAGTGCCCGCCCTACGCGGTGCGGTCTGGCCCGGTATAATGGGCCTTTGCCTCGCATCCCACGAGTCGCGCCATGCAGCTGAACATGCTCAAAGCCAAGATCCACCGCGCCACGGTGACCCACGCCGAGCTTCATTACGAAGGCTCGATCGCCATCGACGGCAACCTGCTCGATGCCTCCGGCATCCGCGAGTACGAGCAGATCCACGCCTGGAACGTCGACAGCGGCCAGCGCTTCGTCACCTATGCGCTGCGCGCCGAGGAAGGCTCGGGCATCATTTCGGTCAACGGCAGCGCCGCGCGCAGCGCCCAGGTGGGCGACATCATCATCATCGCCGCGTTCGTGCAGTTGAACGAGGCCGAGCTGGAGAAGTTCCAGCCCACCTGCGTGTACGTGGATGCCGGCAACCGCGTGCACCACACCAACCGCTCGATCCCCAAGCAGATGGCCGCGGCCTGATCCTGCGGGATATCCCGGCCCGCGTGGCCGGTGATGGCGGCATCGGCCGTTCGCCCGTGCGGGTCAGGGCCGGTGCACGCTTTCCAGCAGCAGGGTGATGTCGCCGCCCGCTTCCTGCGACAGCTTCACCGGAATGGCGCCGAAGCGTTTCGGCGCGAACCAGACCGAATAACCCTTGTCGTCGTGCGTGCGTACCACGCGCGCGGTGTCGAAGCTGCCTGCCGGCACCTTGACGGTGTGGTGCGCGTTCACGGCGAAGGTCTGGGTCTGGACGCGGTCCTTGACCGCCACCGGCAACGCGATGCTGGTCTCGCCGTTGCCCACGGCGCGGCCCAGGGCCAGCACCAGCAGGTGCCGCTCCACCAGGCCGGGTTGCGTCTTGTAGTCGAATTCGCCGTCGTCGCCGGTGCGTACCCGGACCGTGCCGGTTTTCCAGTCCACCCGCACGCGGCGTTGCTTGCCCATGACCGCGGTCTTCAGGTGGTAGTCGTAGTCCAGCGCCTCGATGCGGCCGTCGTGCCAGCGAAAGCGCGAGGTTTCCTTGATGCCGGCGCCCAGCAGCGCGGCAAGCCCGGACTCGGCATCCAGGCTGGAGCGGTAGGTCCAGGTGCCGTCCGCATTGCGGCGCAGGTTCAGGGTGCTGGTGCCCATGGGCGATCCCCCGCGCAGCACCTTGTAGGTGGCGGTGAACGGTTGCAGCGGCGAGCCTGCGGGGGCGCCGCCAGCCATGGCGGCGAGCGGAGCCGTGCACAGCAGGGCGGCTAGGGCGATCCGGATGCGTGGAATTTTCATGCGACCAGTGTCTCCGATGGCGCCTGAATCGCACTTCACGCGGGGGCGAGCCGGCTGTCAACCAGGCGCAACGGCTTGTGCAGGGGAGCATCGTCGTGCCGGATGACGTTGTCTTCCAGGCGGATGCGTCCCCGGGCGATCAACGCCAGCGTGGCCGGCAGGAGGCGGTGTTCGAGCGGCAGCAGCCGCGCGGCCAGGCTGTCCTCGGTGTCGTCGGGCCGGATGTCGATCACGGCCTGGGCGATGACCGGGCCGCCGTCCAGCTCGGCGGTGACGAAATGCACGCTGGCGCCATGCACCTCGTCGCCGGCGGCCAGCGCCTTGCGGTGCGTGTGCAGGCCGCGGTATTTCGGCAGCAGCGAGGGGTGGATGT
>CAZBZD010000039.1:0-12555 GCA_964496295.1 uncultured Rhodanobacteraceae bacterium
CCGCGCTGTGCCTGAAGGCCGGCAACGGCGTCATCCTGCGCGGCGGCTCCAAGGCGATCCGTTCCAACCAGGCCATTGCCGCGTGCCTGCACAAGGCGCTTGCCGACGCCGGCCTGTCCGGGCACGCCGTGGTGCTGGTGGAAGACTTGAGCCGCGAGGCGATGCAGGAGCTGATGCAGCTGTCGGACATCGTCGACCTCATCATCCCGCGTGGCGGCGAGGGCCTGATCCGCTTCGTCACGCAGAACGCGCGCGTGCCGGTCATCAAGCACTACAAGGGCGTGTGCCACCTGTACGTGGACAAGGCCGCCGATCTCGACAAGGCCGTGGACCTGGCCATCGACGGCAAGTGCACGCGCCCGGCGGCCTGCAATTCGCTGGAAAACCTGCTGGTGCATGCCGGAATTGTCGACACTTTCCTGCCGCGCGTGGCCAGGGCATTGCGCGAACGTGGCGTGGAGCTTCTGGGCGACGAGCGTTCGCGCGCCATCGTGCCGGACATGAAGCCGGCGACCGAAGAAGATTACGACACCGAATTCCTGGCCCTGAAACTGGCCGTGCGCGTGGTCGACGACGTGGACGACGCCATCGAACACATCCGGCGCCACGGTTCCGACCACACCGAAGTGATCGCGACCGAGGACCGGGCCGTGGCCGACCGCTTCGTGCACGCGTTGCGCTCGGCCGTGGTGATGGTCAACACCTCGTCGCGATTCAGCGACGGCGGCGAACTGGGCCTGGGCGCCGAGATCGGCATCTCGACCACGCGCCTGCATTCGTACGGCCCGATGGGTGCCGACGCGCTCACCATCGAGCGTTTCGTGCTGCGCGGCCACGGCGAAGTACGCCATCCCGAAAGCCGCACGGCCAGCTGAGGAGAAACGGAAAGCGAGGGCGATTCGGGTTGTTCCGCTCACTCTTCACCCTGCTTCGTGTTGCTGCAACAGGGAGTCTCGAAAAACTACCCACTTGTCCGTCATTCCTGCGCACGCGGAGAGAGGCCATCCATGGCCTCTCCCCGCGTGCGCTGGGGTGACGAGGTTTTTCGAGGTTCCCGACAGGTGATCCATAACCGCAGGTTGGGTTATGAAAACCGCCGTTCTTTTCATTGGCGGTACACGACATGCGCATGTAGTGTTCGAAACTGAAAGGGGAAAGCCGGGGCGTTCAGACGCTCCGGTGGTGGATGATAGGGTGGCATTGTGGGAGGTCACGTCCATGCGAATTGGACACATGGGGTTGTCATGCTGCCTGCTGGCGCTGCTTTTCGCCGCGGGCCAGGTCAGGGCGGGCGATCCCGTCGCCACCGTGCGCGTCGCCTTTGACCGGCAAGGCATCACTTCCGTACAAGTGCACGGCTTTGCCGACAAGGCCGCCGGGCGCAAGGTGACGGCCGACGATCCCGTGCGTGTCGCGTCGATCTCCAAGCTGGTCACCGCCCTCGCCGTGATGCGCCTGGTCGAGGCCGGCAAGCTCGATCTGGATGCCGATGTTTCCGGTTACCTCGGTTGGAAGCTGCGCAATCCGGCATTCCCCGACGTGCCCATCACCTTGCGTCTGCTGATGTCCCATCGTTCCAGCCTCACGGACCGGGCGGGCTATTGGCAGACGCCGCTGGATGGCCGGCTGCGGGATCTTCTGAAAGATCCGCGTGCATGGGACACCGCGCATGCACCGGGGACCTGGTTCCGTTATGCCAACCTCAATTTTCCGCTGGTGGCGCAGGTGATGGAACGCGTCACCGGCGAGCGCTTCGACAAGCTGATGCAACGTCTGGTATTGAAGCCGCTGGACCTGGACGCGTGCTTCTCCTGGGCCACTTGCCCGGAGGCAACGGCTGCTCGTGCCGTGGTGCAATACGACACCGACGGCAAGCCGGAAGTGGACGACAACCATGGCCGCAAACCGGATTGCCCGGTGCGGCGGGCCCGTGACGGCAGCTGCGACTTGTCGCAATACGTTCCGGGCACCAACGGAGCACTGTTCGGGCCACAAGGCGGTCTGCGCATTTCGGGCATCGGCCTTGCGCGCATCGGACAGTTGCTGCTCGGCCACGGCACCCTGTACGGCGTGCAGCTGCTGAAGCCCGAGTCGGTCAAGGCGATGGTCACGCCGCTCTGGCAGTACGACGGCCAGGATGGACAAACCTACGAAGAAGATACCGACGACCGCCACAAGGGTTTCTTCTGCCGTTACGGCATGGCGGTGCAGACATTGGCCACGCCGGTCCAGGGTTGCCACGACGATCCGTTCGGTGACGGTATCGCGCGCGTCGGCCACTCCGGCTCGGCCTACGGGCTGCAAGCGGGAGTGTGGGTGGATCCCGGGCACGGCACGGGCGTGGCGTGGTTCGCGACCGGCATGCCCGGACAGCGGCTTGGCGGGCGGTCCGCCTTCAGTGCAGTGGAAGAAAAGCTGGCCCACGGGAAATAAAGCGACATGGCACGGCTTGCACCGGCAGTGCCCCCGAAGTACCGATGACTTCCCGGTATTTGCGGCCGGCCTGTTCCAGGACAGGTTTTTTCGAAGCCGGCATCCGGGCGCGGAGAGCGCAGACGACGCTCAATGGTGCCGGTGGGGACCGTTGAAATGGCCTTGGCCGACGCCAATGGAGATGCTCATCCCGCCGCGGGGTTCCTCGCAACTGCCGAAGGCCTTGGCGATGTTTACCGTGCCGGTCTGGTAGTTGCCGCTGACGTGGTCGCCGGCCATCACGCCCATGCCGACACTGCCGTGCACCTGCGGTTTGCCATAGGTGTCGTCGTCGCAGGAAAGCGTTTCCGCGACGTCATCGGATGCACCCGCACGGCCACTGGTATCGCCGTAATACATGCCGGGTCGCGTGGCCGCGGAGTGCGGCGAGGTGGAGGCGGGAGCCGGGGCCGGCAGGCTGTCGGGCGGCAGCTCCAGGTCCAGAGGTTTCCCGGAGGTGGACTGGGCCAGGGCGGGCGTCGTCAGCAGCATGGCGATGCAGGCGGCGTGCAGCGGTTTGACGATCATGTCGACTCCGGGGCCGGCCGCGCGAGGTGCGCGGCGTTCGATCGTTGGAGTCGCCGTCCCGGGCGGAAGTTCCCGCGAACGAGAGTGGCGACAGGCTGTCGGGTGGCGTGTTTCAGGCGCCGCTGTCGCACCAGGCTTTTACTGCCTCGACCAGGCCCAGGCAATCGGCGTAGCGGTTGTACATGGGCGCGGGCGCGATGCGGATGACGTCCGGTTCGCGCCAGTCGCCGATGATGCCGTGCTCGACGAGGTGGTCGAACAGCGCACGGCCGCGCTCGCGGCCGCCGATGACGCGGATCGACAGTTGCGCACCGCGGCGCTCCGGGGCGCGCGGGGTGACGATGTCCAGCGTGCCCTGCAACTGCGTGTCGACCAGCCATTCCAGATAGCCGGTCAGGTCGACGGACTTGGCGCGCAGGCGCTCCATGCCGGCGCGGTGGAACTGCTCCAGCGACACGCGCAGCGGCGCCAGCGCCAGGATCGGCGGGTTGGACAACTGCCAGCCGTCGGCGCCGGGCGTGGGCCGGAACTCCGGCCCCATGCGGAAGCGCGTGTTCTTGTCGTGGCCCCACCAGCCGGCGAAGCGCGGCAACTCGGCATGAGCATGGCGCGCATGCACGAAAGCGCCGCCGACGGCGCCGGGGCCGGCGTTGAGGTACTTGTAGCTGCACCACACGGCAAAATCGGCGCCGCTGTCGTGCAGCGCCAGCGGCAGGTTGCCGACCGCGTGGGCGAGGTCGAAGCCGACCGTGCAACCGTGCTTGTGCGCCAGTGCGGTGATGGCCTCGAGGTCGAAGGCCTGCCCGGTACGGTATTGCACGCCCGGCAGCATCACCAGCGCGACGCGCGGACCGTGCTCGGCCAGCGCGCGCTCGATGGCGGCCATGGACAAGGTGCCGTCGGCCTCGTCGCCCTCCAGCTCGATCAGGTCGCGCTCGGGGTCGAAGCCGTGGAAACGGATCTGCGAAGCCAGCGCGTAACGGTCGGTGGGAAAGGCACCGGCTTCCATCAGGATCGCCGGGCGCTCCGCCGTGGGCCGGTAGAAGCTCACCATCATCAGGTGCAGGTTGACGCCGAGGGTGTTCATGGCGACCACTTCCCCGGGTTCGGCACCGACCACTTCGGCGAGGTGGTCGCGCACGTATTCGTGGTAGGTCATCCACGGCAGGCGACCCTTGAAATGGCCTTCCACGGCCAGCTCGCGCCAGTCGTCCAGCTCGTTGCCGACGGCCTCGCGCACGCCGGCCGGTTCCAGTCCCAGCGAGTTGCCGCAAAAATACAGCGTGTCGCCGCCGGCGTGCGGCGGGATCAGGAATTCGTCGCGGAAGGCGCGCAGCGGATCGGCGGCGTCACGGGCGCGGGCCCAGTCGGCGGAGGCTTGGTAGTCGGACATGGGATGGTCTTGTGGATGGGCGTGGAGGCCCGTGCCGTGCGGGTGCCGGCGACGGGCCGCGGCGTCAGTGCAGGCTGTCGGCGATGGTGGCGCAACCCTTGTCGAAGTCGCGTATCCAGTCGGTCCCGGCCCCGGTGCGGGTGGGGCGCACGCAGCGCACCTCGACCGCGTAGCCGTCGTGCAGGGAGTAGTGCACCTCGTAGGTCTGCTCCACGCTGCCGTCGGTGGCGGTGTAGTAGAAATGGGTCGCGCTGGAACGCTGCTTGTCGAGCTGGTAATGCGGCAGGGAGCGGGCCCGGTTGCTCTCTTGCTCGACCAGGGCCCGGAACGAGATGATGTCGGGCACGCTCTGGCTGATGACCGACACCCGCGCCAGCGCGTCCTTGCTGCGGGCCATCGGGTCGGGGTCCTGGAACACCTGCATTTCCGGATCGCCCGGCGACTGCAAGATGCGCGACCAGCCGTCCGGCACGGTGAAGCGGATGCCGCCGTTGGCCAGCGCGTACTGCGCCGCCAGGCAGGCAGGCGCGGCGCCGGCCAGCACCAGGAACAGGGTGAAAAGGACGTTACGTCGCTGCGCCATCGTCGGCACTCCGGTCGGGTTGGAAGCGGGAGGCGGGCAGGCCCAGCCATTCCAGCGCGGTGCCGTGGAACATGCGCGCCTGTTCTTCGGGCGTGGCATGCAACGACTCGATGCCGCTGCCGGGTTCCTGCTCGCCCAGCGGGAACGGGTAGTCGGTGCCCAGCATCACGCGGTCGCGGCCGACCACGTCGAGCAGGTAGGCGAGCGCCTGCGGATCGTGCACGCAGGAATCGAAATAGAGCTGCTTGAAGTACTCGCGCGGGTTGCGCGCGTTGTCCACGGCCACCAGGTCCGGGCGCATGCGGAAGCCGTGCTCGATGCGGCCGATGGTGAACGGGAAACTGCCGCCACCATGGGCCAGCATCACGCGCAGCGAAGGCAGGCGCTCCAGCACACCGCCGAAGATCAGGCTGCATGCGGCACGCGACTGCTCGGCCGGCATGCCGACCAGCCACGGCATCCAGTACTTGGGCATGGAGTCGAAGCCCATCATGTCCCACGGATGCACCATCACCGCGGCACCGAGGTCGGCGGCGGCCTCGAAGAAGGGGAACAGTTCCGGCGCGTCCAGGTTCCAGTTGTTGCAGTGCGAGCCGACCTGCACGCCGGCCAGGCCCAGTTGCTCGATGCAGCGCTCCATTTCCTGGATCGCCAGGGTGGGCGACTGCAGCGGCACCGTGCCCAGCCCGGCGACGTGGCGCGGGTGGTCGCGGCAGACGCTGGCGGCGTGGTCGTTGAGGAAGCGGTGCAGGTCCAGCGCCTGGTTGCCCGGCGCCCAGTACGAAAACAGCACCGGCACCGTGGAAATCACCTGCACGTCGACTTCGTGCTGGCGATACTCGTCGATGCGGGTGACCGGGTCGAAGGCCGAGTCCCACACCTCGCGGAAAAACCGCCCGTCCTTGTAGATGCGGTTGTGCCCGTCGCTGTGGGTCATGACCGGGAAGCGCTTGTCCCCGTACTTTCGGGCCAGGTCCGGCCAGTCGCGCGGCAGGATGTGGCTGTGGACGTCGATCTTGAGCATCCCTTGAGTGTAGACCATCGCCGCGCGGGCGTCGTGTCGCGGATCACGATGCCGGTATTGCCGGCTGCTCCCGCGGGGAACCCCGAAAAACCGCCGTTCTTGCAGGAGCCGGCAGGGCGGGTTCCCGCTATACGGATTCGTTGCAACCTTCGCGCAGGAAATTCCGGTGGGTTTCTAGGCCGGCGCCGCCTGCGCGCGTTCGAGCACGTGCCTCAGGGTGCCGATGTTGTCCGCGAGGCGGTCGCTGAGCGTGGCCAGGAGGGCGGCGGTGTCGGGGGCGGCATCGTTGTCCAGTTGCGCGACGAGCACCTTCTGCCGCGCGCGCAGGGACGGCAGCTCGGCGGGCGGGCGATGTTCGCGCAGGGCGCCGGCGAGGTCGAGCAGGTGCGTTCCGGCGGTGCCGACGAAGCCGGCCACGGCGTCGGGGCAGGGCAGGTTTTCGCAGTCGTCGAGCAGGGCTTCCAGGGCCATGGCCGTGCGCACCAGGCGGTTGGCGGCGGTGAACAGGGAGGTGGCCAGTTCGACCAGTTCGATGCGGGTGGCCGGTTCCACGCGCAGGCGGTCCAGCGAGGCCTGCGCGTTGCTGCGCGCGGCACGCGCGGCGGTGCGCGATTCCTGGCGGGCGTTGCCGGGATCGGGTTCGGACAACGCGTGCAGGTAGCCGGCGTAGGTGTCCAGCATGCCGGCCAGCGCCTGGCGCGCGCGGCCGCGTTCCCAGGTGGGCCAGGCCAGATAGGCCAGCAGTGCCAGCACGCAACCGAGCACGGTGTAGACCACGCGCTCGGTGGCCGCCGCGTTCGAGGCCACGCCCTCGAAGCTGAGCAGGATCACCACCGTGCCGGTCAGCGCGGCCACGGCCACGCCGTAGTGGGCGGTCGCCAGGTAGCGGAAGGCGAAGCACAGCACCGCCATCAGCGCCAGGTGCGCCCACGGGCTTTGCGGCGTGAGGTACAGCAGCACCGTGGTCAGCACCAGGCCGGCGATGGTGCCGAGCATGCGCAGCAGGCCGAAGTTGAGGGTGGCGCCGAAGTCGGGGCGCAGCACGATGGCCGCCGTCATCGGCATCCAGTAGCCGTGGCTGATGCCGATGCGCCGGGAGATGGCGCTGGCCAGCGCCAGCACCACCGCCAGGCGCACGGCATGGCGGAAGGCCACCGAGGAGAAGTCGAGGTTGGCGCGCAGCAGCGCCAGCGGCGCCACGTTGCGCAACGCGCGCGGCATCGCGGTGTCGACCTTGCGTGCGCGGATTTCGCCCTGGCTGCCGGCCCAGCGGGCGTTGCGCACGGCGGCGGCGACCTGGCCGGTGAGGGCGTGGATGTGCATCGGCGGGCGCGTGGCCGGGCCGGGCGCGTCGCGCGACAGGCGCGCGTCGACGGCCTGCAGGACCCGCAGCGCGCGTTCGGCGCGGGCGGGCGGTTCGGCTTTTTCCAGCGCCGTGGCGATGGCGTCGAGCACGCGCGCCGCGGCGCGATGGAAACGTTCGTGCGTGCTCCCGGCGGGACCGGGCTCGCACAGCGCCATCAACTCCAGGCGCATGCGTTCGGCCAGTTCCAGCAGGGTGTGGAACGCCTCCATGGCGCGGCCGTGCGAGGAGGGCCGGCCCAGCAGGGTCTGCTGCAGCAGGGTCAGCGTGTCCGATGCCGGCGGGGCGTCGTCGGGCTGCGGCTGCTGGCGCGCCAGCCGGGCCAGGTCGCGGTACACGCTGGCCAGCGCCAGCCGTTCCGGGCGGTAGCGGCGCAACGGCCAGGCGGCCACGGAAAACAGGGCCTGCAGGGCGCCGCCGGCGAGGATCAGGCCGCTGGCGCCGAGTGCCTGGCGCCAGTGCATGGGCGTGGCGGTGGCCACGATCAGCAGGATCATGCTGGTCATGCCCACGCGCGTCATGCGCGGCCCGTAGAGCACCAGCATGCCGCCCATGAAGCCCCAGGCGGCCAGGGTCGGCAGCAGCAGATGCGGATGGCCGCCGGCGAGGAAGCCGACCAGGGCCGACAGCGCGCCGGCCACGGTCACGGCGGCGATCAGCTTCAGGCGTTGCAGGTACGGCCCCGGCTGGTCGGCGAACATCACGTTGAGCGCGCCGGCGCCGATGGCCACGCCGGCCAGCGGATGGCCGGTCGCGAATCCGGCGGCCAGCGGCAGCACCACGGCGGCCGTGTTGCGCAGGGCCACCCGGACCGGCACGTCCGGCCGGCGGAAACGGGTCAGCGTGGCGACGAGGGACGAACGCAGCGAATAGGCGCTGGCGGACATGGTGACTCGGGGTTGTCGGGTGACGACATCATTGTGACGCAATCCGCCCACCATCGCCGCCGATGTCCCCGCTGTGTGCAGGAGCCTGCCGGCGGGTTCCTGCAACAACAGTGGTGGCGGGATGAGGTCAGGCGCGGCCGGCGAATTCGCCGGTCAGGGTGTTGACGCTGACTTTTTCGCCGTTGCGGATGTACTCGGGTACCTGGATCTCGATGCCGGTGGCCAGGCGCGCCGGCTTGGTGCGTTTGGTGGCGCTGGCACCCTTGAGCTCGGGCGCGGTGTCTTCCACCGCCAGCGTCACCGTGGCGGGCACCTGCAGGCCGACCGGGGCGTCGTCGACCAGTTGCACGTAGTAGCCGTCGGCGTCGGCGACGATGTAGCCGGCGTTCTCGCCGATGGCCTCGGGCGACAGGGTGTACTGCGAGTAGTCCTCGACGTCCATGAACACGTAGTTGTCGCCGTCCATGTACGAAAAGGCGGCCTGGCGCCGGGCCAGCTCGACTTCGGCGAGGTTGTCGTCGGCACGCGCACTCAGGTCGAGCTTGCGGTTGCCGGGAATGGAGTACAGCGTGAAGCGGAAGGTCACGTTGCCGCCGCGTGCGGTGGGCTGGCTGCGCTCGATGTCGCGCACCTGGTAGACGCTGCCTTCGTGCTCGATGACGTTGCCTTTCTTGATGTCGGAGGCTTTCATGGTTTTCAGGGGCGAGGAATGCAGGAGCCTGCAGGGCAGGCTCCTGCGGGGAGGGTTCGGCTTATTTGGGAGCCAGGCGCACGGCGCCGTCGAGGCGGATGGTTTCGCCGTTGACGTAGCGGTTGCCGAGGATGAAGGCGACGGTGTCGGCGTATTCGCCCGGCTGGCCGAGGCGCGACGGGAACGGGATCGAGGCCGACAGCGATTCCTGCACTTCCGGCGGCATGCCGTCGACCATCGGCGTCCAGAAGATGCCCGGCGCGATGGTCGCCACGCGGATGCCGAAGCGCGACAGTTCGCGCGCCATCGGCAGGGTCATGCCGACCACGCCGCCCTTGGATGCGGAGTAGGCGGCCTGGCCGATCTGGCCTTCGTAGGCGGCCACCGAGGCGGTGTTGACGATGACGCCGCGCTCGCCGTCCTCGCCCGGCTGGTTGTCCTGCATCAGCACGGCGCCGGCCTTGGCCACGTTGAAGCTGCCGACCAGGTTGACCATCACCGTGGTCTTGAAGGTGTCCAGCGGCATCGGCCCCTGGCGACCCAGCACGCGCCCGGCGCCGAGGATGCCGGCGCAGTTGACGACCACGTTGAGTCCGTCCATGTCCTTGTGCGCGGCCGCGGCGTTGGCCGACACCTGGGCCTCGTCGGTGACGTCGGTGCGCATGAAGCGGGCGGCATCGCCCAGTTCGCCGGCGGCCTGGAGGCCTTTTTCCTCGTTGACGTCGAACAGCGTCGCCTGGCCGCCGTGGTCGACGACGTGGCGGGCGACGGCATGGCCGAGCCCGGAGGCGCCGCCGGTGATGATGGCTTTCACCTGGTCCAGTTGCATGGGGAATCTCCGCTGGATAAAAGCGCCATTCTAACCGGATGTCGCCGAGCCCCGCCGCATGGCGGCATGCCCCGACGGCAGGGCGGACAAACGAGTAGGGCGGGCACTGCCCGCCGCACACGGCCTCGTGGCCCCGCGTCGCCACGGCGGGCACTGCCCGCCCTGCAACGGGTCGCGGAATCGAATGGGATTCGGTCAGTGCTGCCCGAGGTCCCGCAGGTACCAGCGATTGCAGCCGAAATGGCCGGTGGCGCCCAGCGGCGCGTCCAGCGGGTGGAAACCGTTGCGCAGGTACAGCGCCCGTGCCGCCAGCATGCCGTCCAGGGTTTCGATGTAGCAGCGCCGGAAACCAAACCGGCGCGCGCTGTCCAGGCAGCGCTGCATCAGCGCGGTGCCCGCGCCGAGGCCGCGCAGCGCGGGCAGGAAGTACATCTTGCGCAGTTCGCAGACGGTGCCGTCGCCGCCGGCCAGCGGGGCCACGCCGCCGCCGCCGAGCACGCGGCCGTCGCGTTCCACCACGAAGTAGGCGCTGCGCGGCGCCGCATAGGCGGCGTGCATCGCGTCCACTTCCGGGTCGTGGATGGCAAAGCCGCTGCCGTCGGCGCCGAACTCCGGCATGACGCTGCGGATGATGCCGGCGATGGCCGCGTCGTCGGCGGGTTCGACGGGGCGGATGCGGAAAGCGCCGGCCATGGCGGAGCGGCTTCGGCGGCGGTCGCTCACGGCCGGCGCGGCGCCGCTGCGGCGCGCCGGTCCAGGAAGGCCTGCATGCCGCGCTCCAGGCAATCGCCCACGGGGCCTCCGTCGCGCGAACGGATGATCTGCCGGAGCAGCCGCGGCGACAGCACCGGCGTGCCGCGTTCCTCGTGCTCGACGATGATCTGCAGCAGCACCGTGCGGGTGAGGTCGGCGTTGCTGCGCGCGTCGCGCACCTGGAAATCCTCGCCGTCCAGGACCAGCCGGCGCACGTCTTCCAGCGTGACGTAGCTGGAGATGCCGGTGTCGTACAGGCGCCGGTTGGGGTACTTCTTGATGATGCGCGGAGCGGCGGACATGCGGCGAAGCTAGCAGATCATGTTGCACCGCACCAGTGAATGCCGCGGGTCAGGCGGGCGCCGGCCAGGGCATGGCCGCGCGGCGGCCCAGCCGCGTGATGTCGAATCGCGCCACGGCTTGTTCGAGCAGGGCGGCCGGGTCGTCGCCGTGCAGGTCCTGCGCGGGCAGTCCCAGCCAGGTCAGCGCGGCGTGCAGCAGGGCGGCCGGGGGTTGTGCGGACAGCGGCCGGTCGGAGTCGGACTTGGACAGCTTGCGGCCTTGCGCATCGGTGACCAGCGGCAGGTGCAGGTAGCGCGGCGTGGGCAGGTCGAGCAGGCGCTGCAGATGGATCTGGCGTGCCGTGGAATCCATGATGTCCATGCCGCGCACGACCTCGGTGATGCCCTGGGCCGCATCGTCGACCACGCAGGCCAGCTGGTAGGCCCACAGGCCGTCGGCCCGGCGCAGCACGAAGTCGCCGACGCTTGCACGCAGATTCTGGTGCTGGCGGCCCTGCAGGATGTCGTCGAAGACCACTTCGGCGTCGGGCACGCGCAGGCGCAACGCCGGCGGGCGGGCGGGGTCGGGCGCGGAAACGCAATGGCCATCCAGGTGCCGCCCCGCGCTGGCGGCCAGGTCGCTGCGGCTGCACCAGCAGGGGAACACGTGGCCGCCGTCGCGCAGGCGGTCAAGCGCTTGCCGGTAGGCGGAGTCGCGGGTGGACTGGTACAGCACCGGCGCGTCGGCCTCCAGGCCCAGGCGCGCCAGATCCTCCCGCATGGCCGACGCGGCCCCGGCGACCTCCCGGGGCGGATCGATGTCTTCCACGCGCAGCAGCCATCGGCCGCCGGCCTGGCGGGCACGCAGCCAGCTGGCCAGTGCGGCGATCAGCGAGCCGGCATGCAGCCTGCCGGTGGGCGACGGGGCGAAGCGGCCGCGGTACACCCGTGGCTCAGGCCGGGAGGTAGAGCGGGTAGAGATCGTTTTCCTCGCTGTCCAGACGTTGTTCGAGCAGGGTGCCGACGGCGGCGCGGTCCTTGTCGAACTGGTCGCGCTCGGCACGCGAGGCGAAGTCGCAGGCCTGGTACTTCCTGACGAAATCGACCACTTGCCGGGCGATGGTGTTCATGTCCCGGCGGAACTCGTGCATGATGCGGGCATTCTCGCGGTCGTCCGCGGCCAGTTCCTCGATGTAGGTGTAGAAGCGCACGTTTTCCGTGAGGATGTGCGCCTGCAGGCTCGACTTGAAATGCACCAGCAGCTTGCGCGTTTCGTCGAAGTCGCCTGCCTTGCTGGCCTTTTCGATGCGTCCGAACACGGTTCCCAGCCGCGCGTGGTCGTCGAGCAGGGAATCGATGAGCCCCGGATCGTAGCCGATGCGGCGGGTGGTTTCGGGCGCCGGCGGCGGTGCCTGCATTGCCGATGCGTCGTTGCCGGCAGTTTCCTGCCCGAACATCTTGCGGAAAAAGCCCATGGTCTTGTTCCCTTTGTACTGGATGTGACATCCCCCTCGGGAAGTGTAGTCCGGTTGGAGCGATGATGGCAGGTGGCTTGAAAAGCCGTCCGTTTGCCCCGAAAAAACGAACACCCTTATGGATCGTGCGCAGGAGCCGTGCCATGACGACTGATTCCGTCACCGAAACCCGTCCGTTCGAAGCCGAAGTGGCCCAGGTGCTGCGCCTGGTCACGCATTCACTGTATTCGCACAAGGAAATCTTCCTGCGCGAGCTGGTTTCCAATGCCTCCGACG
>CAZBZD010000040.1:0-12286 GCA_964496295.1 uncultured Rhodanobacteraceae bacterium
GGGTGGTGAGCACGCCGACGACCAGGCCGGTGGTGCCGGTCATGACGCCGGCGGAAAGATCGAATTCCCCGCCGATCATCAGCAGACCGACCGCCACCGCCATGATCCCGTACAGCGAGGCGGAATACAGCCACACGGACACGCCCGCGGCACTGAGGAAGGCGTCGGTGCTCATCGAGAAGTAGACGAAGATGAGCAACGCGGCCACCGCCGCACCGATTTCCGGCCGGCGCAGCAGGTCCACGGCAAGGGATGCCTTGCGCAACCTCGTATCGGTCATCGGCGTCGTCACGGTGGCCATGCTCAGCGCGTCCCCCGGCTGGCGAATTGTTCGACCTTGGCAGCATTGGCCCGGGTCACGAAGTTCGGGCCGGAGTAGACCGGTCGTCCGCCGCCGACCACGTTGCTGTTGCGCGCGTGCAGGGTCAGGAAAACCACGGGCAGGTAGCCCTGCAGGTACGGTTGCTGGTCGACGGCAAACAGCACCTTGCCCTTTTCGATGAGGCGGAGCACATCGGGGGAAAGGTCGAATGTCGCCAGCTTCGCCTGGCTGCGCGCCTTGCCGATGGCACGGCTTGCGGCCACGGCCACGGCCGGGTTGAGCGTCAGCACGCCGTCGATGGACGGATCGGCGATCAGCTTGCTGCGGATGACGTTCTGGGCATCGGCGATGTTGGCCACGTCGACCTGGATGTTGGTCACCTTGCCGCCGAGCGTGTCGGCGGCGCCCCTGCAGCGGCTTTCCAGGCCGATGTTGCCGGCTTCATGGACCACGCAGATCAGGTTCCGTACCCCGGCCTCGTGCAGCTTTCTGCCCGCCGCCTGGCCGGCGATGTATTCGCTCTGGCCGACATGGGTCAGGGCGCCGAAGGCCCGGGAATACTTGCCGCCCGAGTTGATGGTGATGACCGGCACGCCGGCGTGCACCGCTTGTTCGACGGCGGCCTTGACGCCGTCCGGGTTGGCCATGGAGACCACCAGGCCGTCGTCGTGGTTGGCGACCGCGGCGTCGATCAACTGGCTCTGCTGCACGGGATCGGGGGCGTTTTCGTAGGTCACGCGCACACCCAGGTCCTTTCCGGCCTGTTCCGCGCCGCGTTTGACCACGGACCAGAACGGGTCCCCCGGCGATCCGTGGGTCACCACGGCGATGGTGAGGCTCTTTTCCGCTTGAGTCGGGGACTTGTCGTGTGTATCGGATGCGGGCGCGGAACACCCGGTGCCGCACGATGCGACGATCGCGAACATCGCCAAGCAACACTTTTTGCATTTCATGAAGCCCTCCGGTGGATCGGGTCGATCCGGGTCCCGGGCGGGTCACGCCGCCCGGCGTGCCTGTGCGGGATCGTTGCCATTCAAAGTTGCACCACCTTGCCCTCGTGCATGGATTCGGTGGCGGCCTCGGCCAGCGTCAGCGCAGCCACGCCGTCCGCGTAGCCGACGGCGGGCGCTGCGCCGTCCAGCATGTCCGCGAAGTGGTCCATCTCGCGGCGGTAGGCTTCGGCATAGCGGTCCAGGAAGAAGTTCTGGAAGCGGTCGGCGGCGGCGCCGGCCTCGTTCCACACCTGCACCGTGCTTTCGGTGACGTTGTCGGCGCGTACCATGCCGCCCGAGGCGAAGGCCTCGATGCGCTGGTCGTAGCCGAAGCCGGAGCGCCGGCTGTTGGCGATCACGCACAGGCGGCCCGACGGCGTGGAAAGCAGGCAGCGCGCGGTGTCCACGTCGCCCTGTTCGCCGATGGCCGGGTCCACCAGGCAGCTGCCGGCGGCGAACACCTTGTCCGGCTCCTCCCCGAGCAGCCAGCGGGCCATGTCGAAGTCGTGGATGGCCATGTCCTTGAACAGGCCGCCGGACACGGCGACATAGGACGCCGGCGGCGGGTTGGGATCGTTGGAGGTGATCTGCAGACTTTCGATGTGGCCGATCTCGCCGCTGTCCAGGCGCGCCTTCAGTGCCTGGAAATGCGGGTCGAAGCGGCGGTTGAAGGCCACCAGCAGGCGTGCGTCGGCCAGCTCGGCGGCATGGCTGCGCGCGCGCGCGGCATCCTGGTCGAGCGGCTTTTCGCAGAAGATGGCCTTGCCGGCGGCCGCCGCGCGCGCGCAGTAGTCCAGGTGCGTGTCGGTGGAGCTGGCGATGACCACGCCGGCGACGGCATCATCGGCCAGTGCGGCCTCCAGCGTGGCGACACGGGCCCCGCATTCGCCGGCCACGGCTTCGGCCGAGGCCGCGACGGCATCCACGACGGCGGCCAGTTCCAGGCGCGGGTGGTGGCTGATGTTGCGGGCATGGATGCGGCCGATGCGTCCGGCCCCGACGAGAACGATCTTGTGCATGGCGATTCATCCAGTGGCAAGCAGGGAAGGGATGTCCATGGATTGTGGCTGGCCGTCGCGCAGCGAGGCCCGGCAGGCATCGGCCAGCGCCAGCGCGGCCACGCCGTCGGCATAGCCGATCCGCGGTCGGGCACGGCCGTGCACGATGTCGGCGAAGTGCTCCATCTGGGCCTGGTAGGCCGCGTCGTAGCGGGTCGGGAAATCGGGCAGGATCGGGGCGGCGAGGCTGCCGGCCTGCGTCAGCGTGCGGGTGCTGTCGCGGCGCACGTTGCCGGCGCGGACCATGCCCGTCGAACCGAAGGCCTCGATGCGCTGGTCGTAGCCGTAGCCGCTGCGTCGCGTGTTGCAGATGACGCACAGGCGGCCCGACGCGGTCTTGAGCAGGATGCGTGCGGTGTCGACGTCGCCCTGCCGGCCGATGTCCGGGTCCACCAGGCAACTGGCCGTGCTGTAGACTTGAACGAATTCCTCATCGAAAAGCCAGCGGGCCAGGTCCAGGTCGTGGATGGTGAAATCCTTGAACAGGCCGCCACTGCCGGGAATGAACCCGGGCGGCGGCGGCGCCGGGTCGTGATTGACCAGCTGCAGGCTTTCCAGCCGACCGACCGCACCCCCGTCGATCTGTTGCTTGAGGTGCATGAAATGCGGGTCGTAGCGACGGTTGAACCCGAGCAGGAAGCGGGCGTCGGCAAACCGGTCGCGTGCCGCGAGGACCTTGCCCAGGTCGAGGTCGATGGGTTTCTCGCAGAACACGGCCTTGCCCGCGCCGATGGCGGCCAGCGCATGTTCCAGATGCTGGTCGGTGGTGCTGCATACCAGCACGCCGCCGATACTCGCGTCGTCGAGGGCCTGCGTGAAGGAGGCGCTTTGCGCCCCCAGGTCGGTCGCCAGCGCCTGTGCCGCATCGGGACGGGCGTCGACGACATACTTCACGCGCAGCCCGGGGTGCGATGCGGCATGGCGGGCATGGGTCCGCCCCATGCGTCCGGCGCCGATCAGTGCGACTTGGATGGTTTCCAAAGGAGGGCCCTCGTTGGATGCTGATCCGAAATGGAATTTATATTCCTTTTAAGGCTATCATGGAATAGTTGAGTTCATGCGCTCATGCATCACCGCCCCGCGCCATCGCGGGAGTTGTTTCACTCATAAGGAGTCCAGTCCATGGTCAAGAAGGACGTGCCGCCCACCAATGCGGACGAATTGCGCGCGCTGATCCTCGAGCGCTACGATTCGCTCAGCAAGCGCCTGCAGCAGATCGCCCGCTACGTTCTGGACGAGCCCAATGCGGTGGCGCTGGAAACCCTGGCGGTGCTGGCCGAGCGTTGCGGCGTGCAGCCCTCGGCGATCGTCCGCTTTGCCAAGGCCTTCGGCTTCGATGGCGCCACCCAGATGCAGCGCCTGTTCCGCGACGGCCTGCTGTCGGGCAGCGGTTCGCAGGGTTACGGCGAGCGCGTGCGCCAGTTCAAGCGCTCGGTCGAGGGCAAGGTGGTCAGCGACCCGGTGCGCATGCTCGACGAGTTCGTCGAGGGCAACGTCATGGCCATGCAGAACCTCGGCCACGACATCGGCCACAAGGAGCTGGCGGCCGCGGTGAAGATGATCGACAAGGCCGAGACGGTGTATGTCGCCGGTTTCAGGCGCTCGTTTCCGGTCGCCGCCTATTTCGCCTACTCGCTGCACCAGGTCGACAAGCGCGTCCTGTTCATCGACAGCATCGGCGGCATGACCCGCCAGCAGATCCATACCATCGGCAAGAACGACCTGCTGATCGTGGTGAGTTATCACCCGTACGCCGAAGAGGCGGTGCAGTTGATCGACATCGCCCGCGAAAAGCAGTGCGAGGTGCTGTCGATCAGCGACAGCCTGGTCAGTCCGGTGGCCAAGCCGGCCACCCGCGTGTTGCAGGTGCGCGAGGCGGAAATCCGCAAGTTCCGCTCGCTGTCGACCTCGATGTGCCTGGCCCAGGCGCTGGTCATTTCCTACGCGTTTGCCAAGGAGTCGCGAGCCAACGGAAGCCGGGGCAAGCGTGCCGGGCGCCACAAAAAATGAAACAAGAATTGCAAAATTATAAAAAATAGAATATAAATTACGCTTACTCGGACAGTGATCCCCCGATCCACGTGAGAGAAGCGCACATGCAAGGACACCATCGCCAACTGGACCTCGTCACCATCGGTCGCTCCTGCGTCGACCTGTATGGCGTGCAGACCGGCGGCCGCCTGGAAGACATGACGTCGTTCGCCAAGTACATCGGCGGAAGTCCCACCAACACCGCGGTCGGCGCGGCCCGGCTCGGGCTCGAATGCGGCCTGGTCACGCGCGTGGGCGGCGATCATTTCGGGCGTTTCATCCGTGAACAGCTGCAGCGCGAAGGTGTGTGCACGCAGGGCGTGGTCACCGACGAGGCGCGCCTGACGGCGCTGGCCTTTCTCGGCATCCGCGATCCGGACACCTTCCCGCTGCTGTTCTACCGCGAGAACTGCGCCGACATGGCGCTGACCGCGGACGACATCGACGAGGACCTGCTGCGGCGCACGCGCGCGGTGCTGGTCAACGGCACGCACCTTTCCACGTCGAATGTCTTTGCCGCTTCGATGCATGCCTGCCGCATCGCCCGGGCCACCGGCGCCAAGGTGGTGTTCGATGTCGACTATCGACCGGTGTTGTGGCAACTGGCGCCGAAGGACATGGGCGAAGACCGCTTCGTGGCCGACGCGGAGGTGACGGCACGCCTGCAGGAGGTGCTGGTCCTGTGCGATCTGGTGGTGGGCACCGAAGAGGAAATGCACATCCTCGGCGGTACCACCGACACCGTGGCCGCGCTGCGCGTGATCCGCGAACGCACCGATGCGTTGCTGGTGTGCAAGCGGGGTGCGCAGGGTTGCTCGGCCTTCCCCGGCGCGATACCCGACAGCCTGGACGACGGCGTGGTCGGCACGGGCTTTGCCGTCGACGTGTTCAACGTGCTCGGCGCGGGCGACGCTTTCATGGCCGGTTTCCTGAGTGGCTGGTTGCGCGGCGAGCCGCTGGAAAAGGCCTGCGAATACGGCAATGCCTGCGGTGCCTTGGTGGTTTCCCGCCACGGATGCGCGCCGGCCATGCCGACCGCGGAAGAGCTGCGCTTTTTCCTCGGCCACCACCACGAGCTTCCGTTCCGCCTGCGCGAGGATGCGCGCCTGGAACATCTGCATCACGTCACCACCCGTGTCGGCAGCTACGAGGACCTGACCGTGCTGGCGATGGATCATCGTTCCCAGTTCGAGGACCTCAGCCGCGACACCGGTGCCGATCCGGCCGGCATTTCCGCCTTCAAGGCGCTGGCCCTGCGTGCGGTCGACCGACTGGCGCAGGGCGACCGTCGTTTCGGAGTGCTGCTGGACGGCCGCTACGGCATGCGTGGCCTCGAAGCCGCGGCGGATCACGATTACTGGATCGGACGCCCGATCGAGGTACCCGGTTCACGACCGTTGCAATTCGAATGCTCCCCCGACGTGGCTACCGAGCTGGCCACCTGGCCATACAACCACGTCGTCAAATGCCTGGTGTTCTGCCACCCCGACGACGCCGAAGCCTTGCGCGACCGCCAGGAGCGCCAGTTGCTGCGCCTGCAGGATGCCTGCCGCAAGACGCGCCACGAATTGCTGCTGGAAATCATCGTCTCGCAGCACGGTCCGGTCGACGAGCACACCGTGGCCCGGGTGCTGCAGCGCATGTACGAGCAGGGCCTGCGTCCGGACTGGTGGAAGCTGGAGCCGGCGACCGCGGCGGCCTGGGAGCAGATCGAGCGGGTCATCGAGCATGCGGACCCGCGCTGCCGTGGCGTATTGTTGCTGGGACTGAACGCCCCGCTGGAAACCCTGACCGATTCCTTCCGCACGGCCGCGTCGCGTCGCGTCGTCAAGGGTTTCGCGGTCGGACGGAGCATCTTTGCCGATACCGCCGAACGCTGGCTGCAGAAGAAGATCGACGACGAGGCGGCCATGGACGAGCTGGTGAGCCGGTTCTCGTTGCTGGTGGACGCATGGCGTGCGGCACGCGCCGAAACCTGTGTCGGGGAGGGTATCTGAAGTGGGCAATGTGCGATTGACGGCCGCCCAGGCCGCCTGCCGCTGGCTGGCCGCGCAGCATGTCGTGGTCGATGGCCGCGAGGTGCCGTATTTTGCCGGCGCCTGGGCGATCTTCGGACACGGCAACGTGGCCGGCCTCGGCGAAGCCCTGTACGCCGTCCGCGATCGTCTTCCGACATGGCGCGCGCACAACGAGCAGGGCATGGCGCATGCCGCCATCGCCTATGCCAAGCAGATGCGCCGGCGTCGCGCGATGGTCTGCACCACTTCGATCGGCCCGGGCGCCACCAACCTGGTGACCGCCGCCGCGCTGGCGCACGTCAACCGCCTGCCGGTGCTGCTGCTGCCGGGCGACGTGTATGCCAACCGCCGGCCGTCGCCGGTGTTGCAACAGGTCGAGCATTTCAATGACGGCACGGTGTCGGCCAACGATTGCCTGCGACCCGTGTCGCGCTATTTCGACCGCATCACGCGGCCGGAACAGATCGTGGAGGCGTTGCCGCGGGCGCTGGCCACGATGCTGGATCCGGCCGATTGCGGTCCGGCCACGCTGGCGTTCTGCCAGGACGTGCAGGCACAGGCCCACGATTATCCCGAGGCGTTCTTCGCGCCGCGCGTGTGGGGCGAGCGCCGCCAGGATGCCGACCCGTCGGAGCTGGATGCCCTGGTGCAAGCCTTGAAGGCGGCGCGCAATCCGTTGCTGGTGGCCGGTGGCGGCGTGCTCTACAGCCGTGCCGAGGCCGAGCTGGCCGGCCTGGTCGAAGCGACTGGCCTGCCGGTGGCGGAAACCCAGGCGGGCAAGGGCGCATTGCCCTGGGATCATGCCAACCACCTGGGCGCGATCGGCGTGACCGGCAGCAGCGCCGCCAACGCGGTGGCCGCGCGCGCGGACCTGGTGGTCGGCATCGGCACCCGTCTGGCCGACTTCACCAGCGGCTCGCGCAGCCTGTTCGCCGACGCGCAACTGTTCCAGATCAACGTGCAGTCGTTCGATGCGTACAAGCATGGCGCGTCACCCGTGGTCGGCGATGCCCGCGCGGTATTGCAGTCGCTGGCCCGGGCACTGTCCGGCTGGCGGGCTCCCGAAGCAGCCGACCGGGCACAGGAGCTGGCTGACTGGCATGTCGAGGCGGAGGCGGCCACGGCCGGTGATGCGGAGGTCACCCTGCCCAGCGACGCGCAGGTGATCGGCGCCGTGCAGCGCAGTGTCGATGAAAACGCCGTGGTCGTGTGCGCGGCCGGTGGCCTGCCGGGCGAGTTGCACAAGCTGTGGCATTGCCGTCGTGCCGGCGGCTACCACGTTGAATACGGCTATTCGTGCATGGGTTACGAAATCGCCGGCGGCCTGGGCGTGAAGATGGCCGAGCCCGACCGCGAGGTGGTGGTCATGGTCGGCGACGGCAGTTATCTGATGCTCAATTCGGAGCTGGCGACCTCGGTGATGCTCGGCCGCAAGCTGGTCGTGGTGGTGCTCGACAACCGCGGCTTCGGCTGCATCAACCGCCTGCAACATGCTACCGGCGGGGCCGGGTTCAACAACCTGCTGGCCGATGCCGCGCATGAAACCCTGCCCGCGATCGATTTCGCCGCCCACGCGGCCAGCCTCGGGGCGTTGTCCGAACACGTGGCCACGCTGGGCGAACTGGAGGCGGCGCTGGCACGCGCACGCTCGGCCGAGCGCAGCTATGTGGTGGTCATCGACACCGATCCGCTGAAGGCCACCGAGGCCGGCGGCTGGTGGTGGGATGTCGCCGTCCCGGAAGTTTCCGAACGTGACGAGGTGGCGGATGCGCGTCGCGATTACGAACAGGGCCTGCGTCGCCGGAGGGACATGTCATGAGCGTGCGTTTCGGCGTCAGCCCGATTGCCTGGTCCAACGACGACATGCCCGAACTGGGCGGCGACACGCCGCTGGAGAGCATCCTGTCGGACATCCGCGAGCTGGGCTTCGAGGGCGTCGAGCTGGGCGGCCGGTTCCCGCGCGACAGCGCGGCGTTGAAATCGTTGTTGTCGGGTTACGGCCTGGACCTGGTCGGCGGCTGGTACAGCGGCGAACTGCTGCGGCGATCGGCGCGCGAGGAAATCACCGCCATGCAACCGTACCTGGCCCTGCTCGAAGCGCTGGACAGTGACGTGGTCGTGTTTGCCGAGACCAGCAATGCCGTGCACGGCCGTCGCGACCGCACGTTGCTCGATGCGCCGCGCCTGGCCGGCGAGGACTGGAAATCGTTCGGCGAGCGCATGACCGAGGTGGCCGATTACGTCATCGCGCGTGGCTTCCGCTTCGCCTACCACCATCACCTCGGCACCGTGGTCGAGCGCGGCGACGACTTGCAGGCCTTCATGACACATACGGGGGAGTCGGTGGGGCTCACGCTGGATACCGGGCATGCCGCGCTGGGAGGCATCGACGCGCTCGATGTGATCGCGCGGTATCCCGGCCGGGTGGCGCATGTGCATTGCAAGGACGTGCGCTGGCAGACCTACCGGCAAGCCCGGGATACCGGAGCGAGTTTTCTCGACGGCGTGCTCGCCGGCATGTTCACCGTGCCGGGCGATGGCGGGCTGGACTATGGCGCCGTGATGCAGGCGTTGGCGGGCATGCACTACAGCGGCTGGATCATTCTCGAGGCCGAACAGGATCCGGCATTGGCCGACCCGCGCGAGTATGCCGAGATCGGCCTGCGTACCTTGCGCGAAGCGGCGACTGCCGCGGGGGTGGCGTGATGAACGACTTGCGCGTGCGCCCGCATGCCGCCCGTGCCGACGGCACCGTGCTCGAGGTGACCCCGGCCAGTGCCGGCTGGAAACATGTCGGCTTCCGCGTCGTGCGCCTGGAGGACGGCGCCGGCCATGCCGACGAATTCGCGGACCGCGAGACCTGTCTGGTCGTGGTGGCCGGCACGGCCGACATCGTGGCGGGCACCACGCATTACGAAGGTGTCGGCAGTCGCGGCGGCCCGTTCGAGGACAAGGCGCCCGGCGTGGTGTACGTGCCCGCCGGCATGTGCTGGCGGGTGAGCGCGCGCGGGCCGGTCGAGCTGGCCGTGTGTACGGCCCCGGGCCAGCCGGGCGCCGTGCCGCGCCGCATCGAGGCCGATGCGATGAGTCGGGAAGTGCGCGGCAGCGGCACCAACACCCGCCACGTGCGCAACATCCTGCCCGAATCCGAGCCGGCCGACAGCCTGCTGGTGGTCGAGGTGATCACGCCCGGCGGCCACTGGTCGAGTTATCCGCCGCACAAGCACGACACCGCCGAGGCGGGCGTCGAGACCGCGCTCGAGGAAACCTACTACCACCGGCTGCAACCGTCGCAGGGATTCGCCTTCCAGCGCGTCTACACCGACGACCGCAGCCTCGACGAAACCGTGTGCGTGGAAGACGGCGACGTGGTGATGGTGCCGCGCGGCTACCACCCCGTCGGCGCGCCGCACGGTTACGACCTTTACTACCTCAACGTCATGGCCGGCCCGCGTCGCCAGTGGATCTTCCGCAACGACCCGGACCACGACTGGATCGCCAGGGCGTGACCCATCATTCCGAGAGTGAATTCATGCGACATATCGAACATTTCATCAATGGCCGTTCGGTCACGGGTACATCCGGGCGTCATGGCGACGTCTTCGATCCCAACAGCGGACAGGTGCAGGCACGCGTCAGCCTTGCCAACGCGGCGGAGCTCGACCAGGCCGTCGCCAATGCACGCGAGGCGCAACCGGACTGGGCGGCGGTCAATCCGCAACGCCGCGCCCGTGTCTGGCTGGAGTTCATCCGCCTGCTCAACGAGCACAAGCAGGAACTGGCCGAACTGCTGGCCAGCGAGCACGGCAAGATCGTGTCCGACGCGCACGGCGACGTGCAGCGCGGGCTGGAGGTGATCGAGTTCGCCTGCGGCATTCCGCATCTTCTCAAGGGGGAGTTCACCCACGGGGCCGGGCCGCGCATCGACGTGTATTCGTCGCTGCAGCCGCTGGGCGTGGTCGCCGGCATCACGCCGTTCAACTTCCCGGCGATGATCCCGATGTGGATGTTCGGCCCGGCCATCGCCAGCGGCAATGCCTTCATCCTCAAGCCCTCGCCGCGTGATCCCTCGGTGCCGGTGCGGCTGGCCGAACTGGCGCTGGAGGCCGGCCTGCCGCCGGGCATTCTCAACGTGGTGCAGGGCGACAAGGAAGTGGTCGACGCGATCCTGGAACACCCGGACATCAAGGCCGTGAGCTTCGTGGGCTCGTCGGACGTGGCGCAGTCGGTGTACGGCACCGGCGCGCAGCACGGCAAGCGCGTGCAGTGCATGGGCGGCGCCAAGAACCACGGCATCGTGATGCCGGACGCCGACCTCGACCGGGTCGTGGCCGACCTGATGGGCGCGGCCTACGGCTCGGCCGGCGAGCGCTGCATGGCCCTGCCGGTGGTGGTGCCGGTGGGCGAAGCCACCGCGGAGGCGCTGCGCGCCAAGCTGCTGCCGGCCATCGCCGAGCTCAAGGTGGGCGTGTCCGGCAATCCGGATGCCCACTACGGGCCGGTCGTCTCGGCTGAACACAAGCAGCGCATCGAAAGCTACATCCAGATGGGCGTGGACGAAGGCGCCGAGCTGGTGGTGGACGGTCGCGGCCTGGTGGTTCCGGGGCATGAAGACGGCTTCTTCGTCGCGCCGACGCTGTTCGACCACGTCAAGCCCGACATGCACAGTTATCGCGACGAGATCTTCGGGCCGGTGTTGCAGATCGTGCGTGCCGAAACCTTCGAGGAGGCGCTGGCCCTGCCGTCGCGGCACCAGTATGGCAACGGCGTGTGCATTTTCACGCGCAGCGGCGATGCCGCGCGCGACTTCGCGCAGCGGGTCGAGGTCGGCATGGTCGGCATCAACGTGCCGATTCCGGTGCCCGTGTCCTACCACAGCTTCGGCGGCTGGAAGCGTTCGGGCTTTGCCGATCTCAACCAGTACGGCATGGACGGCGTGCGCTTCTACACGCGTACCAAGGTCATCACCCAGCGCTGGCCGCTCGGTGGCGAGGAGGTCAAGCAGGACTTCGCCCTGCCGACCATGTAGGGGCGCGATGAAGCGCCCGGGGATTCCGCAACAGTTCGGCTGCGTGATGGAGGGGACCTGATGACTGCCGGTGTATTCAAGTTTTTCGCCACGGGCGCGGACCAGCCGGTCCGCTCCGACGCCGGCGAGGTCGACCGGCTGTATCGCCGGCACCGCATCCGCGTGATGCTGGCGATCACGCTGGGCTACGGGTTGATCTACACCTGCCGGCTGGCGCTGGGCGTGGTCAAGAAACCGCTGCTGGATGCGGGCATCTTCTCGCCCAGCGAACTCGGCCTGATCGGCTCGGCGCTGTTTTTCACCTATGCCATCGGCAAGCTGACCAACGGCTTCCTGGCCGACCACGCCAACATGAAGCGGTTCCTGGCCTTCGCCTTCCTGATGACGGCGCTGTGCAACCTCGCCATGGGCTTCCTGTCGGTGGTCTGGCTGGCGGTGCTGGTGTGGGGGCTCAACGGCTGGTTCCAGAGCTTCGGGGCGCCCGGCGGCGTGGTCGCGATGACGGCATGGTTCTCCAACCACGAACGCGGTCGCGCCTACGGCATCTGGAGCACCGCGCATTCCATCGGCGAGGGCCTGACCTTTCTGGTCGTGGGCGCGATCGTGGCGGCCTTCGGCTGGCGCTTCGGCTACTGGGGCCCGGGCCTGATCGGCGTGGCCACGGCGCTGGGCGTGTTTCTGCTGCTGCAGGATCGTCCGCGGACCCTCGGCCTGCCCGCCGTCAACACGTGGAAGAACGAGACCTTCGGCGAAGTGAAGCAGTCGGAAAAACTGACCTCGCTGCTGCGCCTGCAATTGTCGATCCTGAAACGACCGGAAATCTGGGTGCTGTGCCT
>CAZBZD010000041.1:0-12273 GCA_964496295.1 uncultured Rhodanobacteraceae bacterium
ATCCGGACACGCTCGGCCTGCGCGTGGTGTGCGAGTTCATCGGCGCCAGCGCCGGAGTGATGCTGGGCTGGCTGGTCTGGACCGGTGCCTGGCGCCACGCCCGCTCGCAGGGGGCCGGCAGCGGGTCATGACCGCTGCCGCGTGACTTCCGGCGGGTGCGCGGCGGTGCCTTGTGCGTCATGCTGAGGGCGACGAGGCAACCTTTTGTCGTTCGCGCGCATCCAAAACGCGTGCCCCGCGAACCCTGCAAGGAGGAAACGCCATGTTCGAACTTTTCGTGGTCCTGGCCGTCATCGCCGGCCTGTGGCTGGCCGTGCTCGTGGCCGGATTCGCATTCAAGTTGCTGTTCGGGCTGATCGGCGGCCTTTTCAGCGTGCTCGGCGCGTTGCTGTCCGTGTGCGTGGGCGGCCTGGTGATGCTGGCCGTGCTGCCGCTGCTGGCCCTGGCACTGTTTCCGGTGTGGTTGCCGTTGCTGGCCGTCGGCTTCGTGCTCTGGCTGATGCTGCGCCGGCCGCGCGAACCCGCGCCTGCTGCCGCACCGCATTGAGCCGGTCCCGCGCGGCTCGTGACATGAGCCGCGGAACACACGGCTTCCGTGGCGGGCAGTGCCCGCCATGCATGTTGCGCGCGTGCCCGAAGATCCGGGTGCGACGTGCCCGGTGGATCGTTTCTCCATGAAAAAGGCCCGCCTCGTTGCAAGGCGGGCCTTTGCTTCCATTCGTCGGTGTCCGCAGGGGGAACAGGGGAAGGGGTGGACAACCGACGCTGCCAGTCTGCGGGGTCGCGGCTGAATGCGCGCCATCTTCGGCCGACAGTCCGCGCATCCTGTTGGATGCGGTTCATGCACGTGACGATTACACCAACAAGGCGACCAGATACACGCCGATCATCATGAACGACAGCACCAGCTTGGCCAGCGTGCCGAGCAGCATGCCGACCCAGGTGCTGACGCTGACGTGGGTCGAGCGCAGCACGCTGTTGCCGTTGGCCAGCTCGCCCAGGAGCGCGCCCGCGAACGGCCCGATGACGATGCCGGCGATGCCGAAGAACATGCCGACGATGGTGCCGATGAAGGCGCCCCAGACGGCCATCTTGCTGGCGCCGACGCGCTTGGCGCCGAACGCGCCGGCGACGAAGTCCAGCGCCATGGCGATGATGCCGAGGATGGCGATGACGACCAGCGTCCACATTCCGGCGTGCTGGTAGCCGTCCACCCACGAGGCCAGCCACAGGCCGCCGAAGATCATCGGGATGCCGGGCAGGATCGGCAGGATGGCGCCGGCCAGTCCGCCCAGCACCAGCAGGGCGGCGACCATGTACAGGATGATGTCGAGTGTCGGCATGGGGGAATCCGCGGTTCGTGATGCCGTGAAGATAGCGCAAATGAACGGGGCATCCGTCGTTGACATGCCGTGGACATTCCCGCCGGCGGCCACGGGTAAGCTGCCATGGAATGGTTGGAGGTGTGCCCATGGCCGAAGCATCGCCATCGAACGCGGATCGCCTGCGCCTGCTCAAGGCCGACGAGCTCGGCCGGATCGAGTTGTGCCGGTACCGCGGGGAGCTGGCCGTGCGGCGGGACGTGACCGCCGCGCGCTGGTGGGCGCGCGTGCCGGCGCGCCGGGCCGCGGGGCGCGAGGCGCGGGTGCTGCGTCGCCTCGAGGACGTGGCCGGAGTGCCGCGGTTGCTGGCCTGGGACGGGCGCCGCCTGGTGCGAAGCTACATCGAAGGCGCGCCGATGCAGGAGATGCGGCCGCGCACGTCCGCCTATTACCGGCGGGCGCTGCGCCTGCTGGCGGCGTTGCACCGGCGCGGCGTGGTGCACAACGACCTGGCCAAGGAGCCGAACTGGCTGGTCGATGCCGAGGGCCGTCCCGCGCTGGTGGATTTCCAGCTCGCCGGGCAGTTCCGTCGCCGCGGAATCCTGTTCCGCGTGCTGGCGCGCGAGGACCTGCGCCACGCGCTCAAGCACAAGCGCACCTATTGCCCGGCGGCCCTGAGCGCGCGGCAACGGCGGGTGCTGGCCACGCCGGCGCCGCATTCGCGGCTGTGGCGCGCGACCGGCAAGCGCCTGTACAAGCTGGTGGCGCGGCGGCTGTTTGGCTACTGGGACAACGAGGGCAAGGGTCGCGTCAGGGGTGGAAGTGACCCGTGAAGGCGGGATGCGGGTTGGCGCGGCGTGGCGACGCCGGATCCGTCGCTGCGCTCCTTGATCCGGCCTGCGCGTCATCGCGGGGCATGATCGCTCCCGCAACAAGCCGCGATCATTTGTCCACGAAGGCGCGCTCGATCACGTAGTCGCCCTGCTGGCGCGTGCGCGGCGAGATCCGGAAGCCGCGCCCGTCGAGCAGGGCGCAGGTGTCCTCGAGCATGTCCGGGCTGCCGCAGATCATGGCCCGGTCCTCGGCCGGGTCCAGCGGCGGCAAGCCGGTGCGCGCGGACAGCGTGCCGTCGACGATGGCATCGGTGATGCGACCGTGGTGGCGGAAGTCCTCGCGCGTCACCGTGGGGTAGTAGACGAGCTGCTCGCGGACCATGTCGCCCAGATATTCGTGTGCGGGCAGTTCCTTCGTGAGGTAGTCGGCGTAGGCCAGGTCGCTGACGTGGCGCACGCCGTGGCACAGCACCACCTTCTCGAACTGCTCGTAGGTTTCCGGGTCGCGCACGATGCTCAGGAACGGCGCCAGGCCGGTGCCGGTGGCCAGCAGGTACAGGCGCTTGCCGGGCTTGAGGTCGCCGATGACCAGGGTGCCGGTGGGTTTGCGGCTGACGATGAGCTCGTCGCCCGGGCGGATGTGCTGCAGGCGCGAGGTCAGCGGGCCGTCGGGCACCTTCACCGACAGGAATTCCAGGTGCTCCTCGTAATGCGCGCTGGCGATGGAATAGGCGCGCATCAGCGGCTTGCCGTCCACTTCCAGGCCGATCATCACGAAATGGCCGCTGTCGAAGCGCAGCGCCGTGTCGCGGGTGGTGCGGAAACTGAAGAGCTTGTCGTTCCAGTGGTGGACGTCGAGAACGCGTTCGGTGACCAGGTTGACCATGGGTGTCGTGCTTGTGGGCGTCGAAGGGAAGCCATGCCGTGCGGCATGTTGTAAAATGCCGATTTTGCTGCGGATTTCCCCGGCCGGACCATGCACGCCGATCCGACACCGATCATGACCGATGCCCGCATCGATGGCGCGAAGCCTGTCGGGGAGGGCGGCAGCTGGCGTTTGTGCGTGGCGCCGATGATGGACTGGACCGATCGCCACTGTCGTCGTTTTCACAGCTTGCTGTCGCCGCACGCCCGATTGTACTCCGAGATGGTGACCGCTGCCGCGCTGGTGCACGGCGATCGCGCGCGCCTGCTGCGCCACGGCGACGAACACCCGCTGGCGCTGCAGCTCGGCGGCAGCGATCCGGCCGAACTGGCGCAGGCCGCGCGCCACGGCGTCGCGGCCGGTTACGACGAGATCAACCTCAACGTGGGCTGCCCGTCCGACCGCGTGCAGTCGGGGCGTTTCGGCGCCTGCTTGATGCGCGAGCCGGCGCTGGTCGGCGAGTGCGTGCGCGCCATGCGCGGGGTCGTCGACGTGGACGTGACGGTCAAGTGCCGCATCGGCGTGGACGACCAGGATGCCTATGCCGACCTGCAGCGTTTCACCGAAACCATGTGCGAAGCCGGCGTCGGGGTGCTCCAGGTGCATGCGCGCAAGGCCTGGCTGAAGGGCCTTTCGCCGAAGGAGAACCGCGAAGTCCCGCCGCTCGACTACGAGCGCGTGTATCGGCTCAAGCGCGAATTTCCGCAATTGACGGTCGTGATCAACGGCGGCATCACGGGTGTGGAAGCGGTGCGCGAACACCTGCGGCATGTCGACGGCGTGATGCTGGGTCGCGCCGCCTATCGCGACCCGTGGCTCCTGGCCGAGCTGGAAACGGCGTTGTGGGGCACGCCGCTGCCCACCCGCGCCGGGGTGCTGCGCCGCCTGCGCGGGCATGTCGAGGCCGAGCGCCGGGCCGGCCATCCGCTGCGGCACGTGGCCCGGCACGTGCTGGGCCTGTACCAGGGGCAGCCGCGCGCGCGCCGCTTCCGGCGCATCCTCAGCGAGGGCATGCAGGCGGACGACGCCGGCTGGAGCCTGGTCGAGCAGGCGCTGGCCGCGGTGGAAACCCTGCCGGAAGCTGCCTGAGCCGACCGCTCTTTCGTTCAGGTTCAGCACGAATTCAAACCATCACGGCATCATGGTCCAATGGAAAACCGGCGCAACAAGCGAATGCTGGTCTGCGGCCTTCTGGCCGCGGGCCTGTGCTGCCTGTCGCTGGCGGTCCTGGGCGACGACGGCCCGGCGCAGCCGAGCAGTGCCGCGCCGGCCGAATCGACCGCCTCCCGCATGACGCTCGAACAGGCCGTGGCCAGGGTGCAGAGCCGCACGCACGGCAAGGTGTTGCGTGCCGGCACGCGCCAGTATGGCAACATGACCGAGTACCTGATCAAGGTTCTGACACCGGATGGCCATGTACGCGTGATTCCCGTACGCTCGAAGCCTGTCCGCCCCCCTGAAAAAGCTCACAAGGAGACTCATTGATGCGCATCCTGCTGGTGGAGGACGAGGCGCCGCTGCGCGAGACGCTGGCGGCACGCCTGAAACGAGACGGCTTTGCCGTGGACGCGGCACAGGACGGCGAGGAGGGCCTGTACCTGGGCCGCGAAGTGCCGTTCGACCTGGCCATCATCGACCTGGGCCTGCCCAAGATGTCGGGCATGGAGCTCGTGCAGACCCTGCGCGAGGAAAAGCACGGCTATCCGATCCTGATCCTGACCGCGCGTTCGAGCTGGCAGGACAAGGTCGAGGGCCTCAAGCACGGCGCCGACGACTACCTGGTCAAGCCGTTCCACGTCGAGGAACTGCTGGCGCGCATCAACGCGCTGGTGCGTCGTGCCAGCGGCTGGTCCAAGCCGATCCTGGCCTGCGGGCCGATCCACCTGGACACCACCGCGCAGACGGTGGCGGTCGAGGGCAAGCCGGTCGACCTGACCAGCTACGAGTACAAGGTGCTGGAATACCTGATGATGCACGCCGGCGAACTGGTCTCCAAGGCCGACCTCACCGAGCACATCTACCAGCAGGATTTCGACCGCGATTCCAACGTGCTGGAAGTGTTCATCGGCCGCCTGCGCCGCAAGCTGGATCCGGAAGGCACGATCAAGCCGATCGAGACCGTGCGCGGGCGCGGCTACCGCTTCGCGATTCCGCGCAACGAAACCGAGGAAGACGAAGCCTGACGAGGCACCTGTCCGTCGCCCACCAGGGGAGCATGAAGTCCCGTGTCATCACGACGCCCTTTGTCACTGGCGGCACGCTCCACCCTGGCCACCGTCCTGGTGCTGGTCGCGTTCCTCAGCCTGGCCGGGCTGGCGCTGGACCGCGCCTACTACGAAGGCGCGCGCAGCGGCCTGCAGGATCGCCTGCAGGGCTACGTGTATGCCCTGCTGGCCGGTACCGATGTCAATCGCGGCGGGCGCGTGCTGTTGCCCGACACCATGCCCAACGCGGATTTCCTGCGCCCGGGTTCGGGCCTGTACGCCATCGTCAACGGCAAGAACGGCTTCCACTGGGAGTCGCCCTCGGCCATCGGCCGCAGCCTGCCGCTGGAAATGCGGCTCACGCCGGGGCGGCCGGTATTCCGCGGGCCGCTGCAGACGGATGTCGGCGAGGTCTACGTGTACAGCCTGGGCGTGGTGTACGAGACGCCGTCGCACCAGCCGGTGCACCTGGTGTTCAGCGTGGCGCAGACGCAGACCCAGTTCGAGCAGCAGCTGGCGGTGTACCGGCGCACGCTGTTCCTGTGGCTGTTCGGCCTGGGGCTGGTGCTGGTGATCCTGCAGCTCCTGTTGCTGCGCTGGAGCCTGTCGCCGTTGCGCCGGGTGTCGATGGACCTGTCGCGCATCGAGCACGGTGACAGCGAAAGCCTGACCGGGCGCTATCCGTTCGAGCTGTCGGCCCTCACGCACAGCCTCAACGCCTTCATCCACGGCGAACGCGAGCACCTGGCGCGCTACCGCAACACCCTGGCCGATCTCGCGCACAGCCTGAAGACGCCGCTGGCCGTGATCCGCGCGCGCCTGGAGTCCGCCGACGTGGCGGAGGACCTGCACCGGGACATCGCCGCGCAGGTGCGGCGCATGGACGAGCTGGTGGCCTACCAGTTGTCGCGGGCCGCCACTTCCGGGCACCAGACCTTCGCCACGCCGGTGCCGGTGCTGCCGCACGCCGAGGACCTGGTGCAGAGCCTGGAAAAGGTGTACGCGAGCAAGGGCGTGTTGTGCGAGTTCGACATCGACGAGGGCGAATGCCTGTTCTACGGCGAACAGGGCGACCTGCTGGAG
The DNA here is from genome assembly GCA_964496295.1 of uncultured Rhodanobacteraceae bacterium. GTDB lineage: Bacteria > Pseudomonadota > Gammaproteobacteria > Xanthomonadales > Rhodanobacteraceae > Oleiagrimonas. The sequence continues at coordinate 6,368 of CAZBZD010000041.1, forward strand.
CTGATGGGCAACCTGCTGGAAAACGCGTTCAAGTGGTCACGCCATCGCGTGCTGTTGTCCATCCACGCCATTCCCGCGCGCGGACGCGGCCGGCCCGGCCTCGAGATCACGGTGGAGGACGACGGGCCGGGCATCGCCGACGACCAGATCGAGTTCGTGCTGCAACGCGGGGTGCGCGGCGACGAGCGCATGCACGGGCACGGCATCGGCCTGGGCATCGTGCAGGACATCGTCAAGGCCTACCACGCGCGACTGGACGTGGCGGCTTCCGGGGAACTGGGCGGCGCGAGTTTCCGCGTGCGCTTCGTCCCGGATGCCTGAGTGGCGCCGGCAAGGCCGGCCGCGCACGTTACTGGATCGAGCCCGGGAGCAGCGATTGCCAGCCCAGAGTGGGAGACGTGTCCGCATCGTCGCTGATCGCGGGGGCCTGGTCGCCGCCGGCGTGGACGGCGACCGGGTCGGCGCCCCGTCCGTGGTTGCCGCTGCCGGTGTGGCGCGGGGCATGTCCGGAGGATGCCTGCGTCGGGCCGGGCTGGCGCAGGTGCGGTCCCGGGCGGCCGGTCGCGTCGGCGTGTTCGGCGTCGGGAGCCGGGCTGCCATGTTTTTCCTGCCGGCTGGACAACAGCTGGTTCAGGTCCGCAAGCCATCCGCTGCCGGCCGTCGAGGCAGCCACCAGCGTATGGCTTTCCACGTTCGACGGCTGCGGGCATGCCGGGGCCGCCTGGGCAAGCCCGGCGGCGCCGACGCTCGCGGCCAGGCCGATCATCAGGCGCAGGGATGTTTTCATGACAGACTCCCAGTGAAACTGGCGCTCCAATCACGCATGTTGGCAGAAAACGCCGCCGCGTGCCAGCACAAATGCCGCTGCGGCGCAACATGCTTCTCGTCGTGGTCGCGCCGGCCGGTTAGACTGCGTACATTCCCTTTCGATGCCGCGAGCCGATGAAAAATCTTCTGCAACCCCGTGAGCTGCTGAAAGCGCTGGCGCCGGGCAAGCCGGTTTCCGGTGCCGACCTGGCCGCTCGCGTGGGCGTGACGCGGGCTGCCGTGTGGAAGCACATCGACGCCCTGCGCGCACGCGGCCTGCCGATCGACGCCCGTACCGGCCTGGGCTACCGTCTGCCGTGGCCGACCCAGTTGCTGGACGCGGCCGACATCGAGGCGCGGCTGGACGCCGCCGACCGCGGGCGGCTGGAAGTGCACTGGGAACTGGATTCCACCTCCAGCGAACTGGCGCGCCGCCAGGATGCCCTGCCGGACCTGACCGTGATCCTGGCCGAGGGCCAGCACGCCGGTCGCGGCCGGCGGGGTCGCGCGTGGCTGTCGCCGCCGGGGCTCAACCTCTATTTGTCGTGCCTGAAGCGCTTCGAGCAGGGCTTTGCCGGGCTGTCCGGCCTGTCGCTGACCGTGGGCGTGGCCGTGGCGCAGGCGCTGGAAGACGTCGGCGCGGTCGGGGTGGGGCTGAAATGGCCCAACGACGTGCTGGCCGAGGGGCGCAAGCTGGCGGGCATCCTGGTGGAGCTCAGCGGCGAATACCAGGGGCCGTGCGTGGCCATCGTCGGCGTCGGCATCAACGTGCGCCTGCCGGAGACCATGCGCGAGGCCATCGACCAGCCGGCCGCGGACCTGGCCGGGCTCTGCGACGGCCCGCCACCGGACCGCAACCTGGTCGCGGCGCGCCTGGTCACGCGCCTGCGTGCCGGCCTGCGTCGTTTCGAGACACACGGTTTTGCCGCCTTCGCCGAGGATTTCGCGCGCCTGGACCTGCTGCGCGGCAAGGCCCTGCGCCTGAGCGGCGGCAAGGGGGACTTCGAGGGCACCGGCATGGGCGTGGACGCGCAGGGAGCCCTGCGGGTGCGCACCGGCAAGGGCGAAGTGCGCGTGGACAGTGCCGAGGTGACGGTGCGCGCGCAGTGAACATGTTGATGGATCTGGGCAATACCCGCATCAAGTGGGTGCTGGCCGGGCGCGATGGCGACCTCGGGCAGGTACAGGCCCTGGCCTGGGACGACGACGCGGGCGCGGCCCTGGCGCGCGGCTGGCCGGCAGGCCCGCGTCCGCAAGGGGTGTGGGCGGCATCGGTCGTGGACGCCGCGCGCGAGGCGGCGGTGGCGGCCGCCGTGCAGGAGCACCTCGGGCTGCCCGTGACCTGGGTGCGCACCCCGCGCGAGGCCTGCGGCGTGCGCAATGCCTATGCCCGGCCCGACATGCTGGGCGTGGACCGCTTCCTGGGCATGGTGGCGGCGCGGGCCGAACGGTGCGCGCCCTGCGTGCTGGCCAGTTGCGGCACCGCGCTGGTGCTGGACGCCCTGACCGCGGAGGGGCGGCACCTGGGCGGCCTGATCGCCCCGGGCGCCGCCGTGATGCAGCAATCGGTCCTCGGCGCGACGGCGCAGGTCAGGCCGCAATCGCCGGGGCGCCTGGCCGAGCTGGGCACCAGTACCGCCGACGCACTGGTGTCGGGTTGCTGGCAGGCGTGCGCGGCGCTGGTCGACCGTTTCGCCGCGCGCATGGCCGCGCGCCTCGGCGGCGCGCCGCAGGTGCTGCTCGGCGGCGGCGATGCACGGACCATCGAGCCGCTGCTGGAGCATGCCGCCACGCCGTATCCCGATGCAGTGCTCAAGGGGCTGGCGGTGTGGGTCGATGCATCCTGAAACGGCCTCGCGCACGTGGCACGCGGGGCGGGCATTGCCTGCCGAACAAGGCCCGGGCAGGCATGAAACCCGGCTTGGCGGTACTGCCCGTCCGTCGCCGGCCGCGGCTTGCGCGTGGGCGGGACCCATGGCGGGCATGGAACCTCATGACGGGCAGTGTCCGCCATGGGCATGATGAAGATGCCGTGGGGCCGCGACCAATCCGCGGAATCGGCGCGCGCGTCGAAAAACCGGAAAGCGGGCCCGGCATGCGCCCCGGCTTCCTCGCTACAATGCCACCCGGATTTTCCGGGAAAGGTCCATGTTCTGGCGCCTGCTGCTGCTGTTGCTGATTGCCCTGAATGTCGGCGTGGCCGGCTGGCTGGCGTTCGGGCGGGCGCCGCATCCCGTGCCGCCCGCCACCGATCCCGGGGTGCCCGAGCTGGAGCTGCTGTCGGCGCGGCCGTCGACCTCGGCAAAACCGGCGGCGCATGCGATCGAGGCATCGGGGAAATGCCTGCGCATCGGTCCGTTCGCCACCCAGTCGGGCATGCATAGGGCCTTCAACGCGCTGCTGCCCGAAGTGCCGCAGATCCAGTTCCACCAGGACGAGGTGACCAAATCCACCGGCTGGTGGGTCTACCTGCCGGCCCTGCCCACCCGCGAGCAGGCGCTGACGGCGGCCCGCACCCTGGCCGGCAAGGGCGTGCGGGACTACTACGTGGTCACCGCCGGCGATCACCAGAACACCGTGTCGCTGGGCCTGTTCCACAACGAGGACAACGCCAGGCGCCGGTTTGCCCGCATCCGGAAGCTGGGTTTCCGGCCGCGGCTGGTCCAGCGCAAGGAAACCCTGCCCGAGTACTGGGTGGACATCGCGCTGCCGGTGCAGGCGGGTTTCGACTGGCGGGCCCTGGTCGACGCGCCCACGGTCGAGGCCGCGGCCATCCATTGTTTCTGAGCGGGGCCCGGGTCGGCCGCCGCCGGGGCGTGCTGCTAGAATGCGCGTCTCGCGCCGGCATAGCTCAGTTGGTAGAGCAACCGCCTTGTAAGCGGTAGGTCGTCTGTTCGAGCCAGACTGCCGGCACCATTTCTGCCGCGACGATGTCCGAGGTGTTCCATGGCAGCCACTGTTTCCCGCAAGATTTCCCTGGTCGGCGTTCCCACCGACATCGGCGCCGCCGATCGCGGTGCCTCGATGGGGCCCGAGGCCCTGCGCGTGGCCGGCATCGCCGACGCGCTCCGGGCGCGCGGGCTGGAAGTGGAGGATCGCGGCAACCTGGGCGGCCCGGTCAATCCGTGGCTGCCGCCCGAGGACGGCTACCGCCACCTGGACGGCGTGGTGGCCTGGAACCGCGCGGCCATGGAAGCCATCGCCAGGGTGTTCGACGACGGCCGCTTTCCGATCATGCTCGGCGGCGACCACTGCCTGGGCCTGGGCTCGATCACCGCCGTGGCCAACCACTGCCGCAAGGCCGGCAAGAAGCTGCGCGTGCTGTGGCTGGACGCGCACACCGACTTCAACACCAACGACCTCACCCCCAGCGGCAACATCCACGGCATGCCCGTGGCCTGCCTGTGCGGGCTGGGGCCGAAGGCGCTGACCGAGCTGGGCGGCTCCGCGCCGGCGATCGATCCGTCGGTGATGCGCTACATCGGCATCCGCTCGGTGGACGAGGGCGAGAAGCGCCTGGTGCACGAGCATGGCCTGACCGTTTTCGACATGCGCCACATCGACGAGCATGGCATGCGCGCCACGGTCGAGAAGGCGCTGGAAGGCCTCGACGAGGACACCCACCTGCACGTCAGCTTCGACGTCGACTACCTCGACCCCGGCATCGCCCCCGGCGTCGGCACCACCGTGGCCGGCGGTCCGACCTACCGCGAGGCGCAGCTGGGCATGGAGATGATCCACGACAGCGGCCGCCTGGGCTCGCTGGACATCGTCGAGATGAACCCCGCTTTCGACGACCACAACCGCACCGCGAAGGTGGCCGTGGAGCTGGTCGAAAGCCTGTTCGGCAAGTCCACCCTGGTGCGCGACTGAGCCGTCCCGGCTTCGGAAATCCGCACGCGCCGTCGGCGGGGTCCGTGAAAACGCCGCGTGCCCGCACAGCCGCCGGCCCTGCTGGCGATGGCGCGGGCCATCACCAGCAGGGCCGGTTCCTGCAAATGACGAGCGGCCGGGAGACGGTTGCGCCCCCGCTATCGCTCATTCCTCGACGACGGCGGCGTCGGCGGCGTGACGCATCACCGAGTCGATGCCGTTGTCGCGGCCGGACTCGCTGGCGTACATCTGGCTGCTGCCGATGACCTGGTGGTTGGCCGCCTTGATGTTGAAATGGAACTTGCCGTTGCTGGCCGTCTTCTTCTCGAAGAACCTGGGATCGGAAGCATGCTTGCGGATCGAAGCGATGCCGTTTTCCGCCCCGGCCTTGTCCTTGTAGCCTTCGCTGCGCAGGATCACTTCCCCGTTGCCGGCCTGGAGCCTGAAGTAGTGCTCGCCGTTGTTGCCCTTGTACAGAACGAATTTACCAGCCATGTGGTTCTCCCTGGTTGAGCCGCGGATGGCGGCGGTCTGCCCCTGTCCCGCCCATGGTAATGACGTAAACTGAACCTTTCCCTGATCCTGGCAGTCCCCTGCATGCGTACGCGAGTCCTCACCGGCATCACCACCACCGGCACGCCCCACCTCGGCAACTACGTCGGCGCCATCCGCCCGGCCGTGCAAGCCAGCCGCCGCGACGATGTCGATGCCTTCTATTTCATGGCCGACTACCACGCGCTGATCAAGTGCGACGATCCGGCGCGCGTGCAGCGTTCGCGCCTGGAGATCGCGGCCACCTGGCTGGCCTGCGGGCTGGACCCGGACCGGGTCACGCTGTATCGCCAGTCCGACATTCCCGAAATCCCCGAGCTCACCTGGCTGCTGACCTGCGTCACCGCCAAGGGGCTGCTGAACCGCGCGCACGCCTACAAGGCCGCGGTGGACAGGAACACGGGCGGCGGCGAGGACGCCGATGCCGGCATCACGGCGGGGCTGTACATGTATCCGGTGCTGATGGCCGCCGATATCCTGGCTTTCAATGCCGACCGGGTGCCGGTGGGGCGCGACCAGGTGCAGCACCTGGAGATGGCGCGCGACATCGCGCAGCGCTTCAACCACATCTACGGCGGCGACTTCTTCGTGCTGCCGGAAGTGGCCATCGAGGAGGACGTGGCGACCCTGCCGGGCCTGGACGGGCGCAAGATGTCCAAGAGCTACGACAACAC
>CAZBZD010000042.1:0-12245 GCA_964496295.1 uncultured Rhodanobacteraceae bacterium
CCGTGGCCTGCTCGCACGTGCCGAAATTCACCGTCGTCATCGGCGGCAGCTTCGGTGCCGGCAACTACGCCATGTGCGGACGCGCCTACGGCGCACGCTTCCTGTGGATGTGGCCGAACGCGCGCATCAGCGTGATGGGCGGCGAGCAGGCCGCCAGCGTGCTGGCCACGGTCAAGCGCGACGGCATCGAGAAGCGCGGCGGCGAGTGGTCGGCCGACGAAGAAGAAGCCTTCAAGCAACCGCTGCGCGAGCAGTACGAACGCCAGGGCCATCCGTATTATTCCAGCGCGCGGCTGTGGGACGACGGCATCATCGACCCGGCCGACACCCGCCGCGTGCTGGGACTGGCGCTTTCCGCGTCGATGAACGCGCCGATCGAACCCGAACGCTACGGCGTTTTCCGCATGTAGGACACCGCATTGAACACGCCAGCCCGTTCCGCGATGAGCGACGCCGACCTGACCAGCCTGCGCCAGGCCAGGGCCCTTCTGGAACAACCCGGTTTCGCCATCCAGGCCGCCAACCTGCTCGGCACGCCGGTCGCCCATGTGCTCGGCAAGCGCCTGCCGGCCAGGGCCAGGTCATTGGTGGACAAGGCCACGCGCAAGGCCATCGACGCCGCCTTCCGCATCGCGCTGGCCACGATGAAGGGCGAGGCGCAAGCGCAGGCGCACCGGCCGCACAATGCCATGCACAAGTGGGCGGTGGCCGCGACGGGCGCGGCAGGCGGATTTTTCGGGCTGGCCGGCCTGCCCGCCGAATTGCCGGTCACCACGTCCATCATGCTGCGCTCGATCTTGGACATCGCGCGCAGCGAGGGCGAGTCGCCGAGCGACCCGGCCACGCGCATCGCCTGCCTCGAAGTGCTGGCGCTGGGCGGCAGCAGCGCGTCGGACGACGACGCGGACACCGGCTATTTCGCCGTGCGCGCCGCCCTCGCCCAGCAGGTCTCGGCGGCCGTCCAGCACCTGGCGAGCAAGGGCATTGCCGACCGCGGCGCGCCGGTCATGCTCAACCTGGCCAGCCGCATCGCCGCCTATTTCGCCGTACCGGTTTCCGAGAAGGCCGTGGCCGAGGCCCTGCCCGCCATCGGCGCCATCACCGGCAGCACCCTGAACCTGGTTTTCATCCACCACTTCCAGAAGATGGCGCTGGGCCATTTCGTGGTGCGCCGCCTCGAACGGCACTACGGCGCCGAGGCCGTGCGCGCCGCCTACGAGGCGTCCTGACCCGGCCACGCGTCACGGCAACGACGCGCTCCAGCGGCACGACGCCCGCGGGCGCGAATACGTCCGCAGGCGTCGCCGGGATGCCGTCTTGCAGGTACGGCGATCCCGCTTACTGGCCGGTATCGGCACCGGTTTCCAGCATGGACGTGTCCACGTCCTTCACGCCCTCGATCGTCTTGACCGCCGAAACCGCGGTGTCGAGCTGGTCCTGCGAAGCAACGTGGCCGGACAGGACCACGACGCCGTTGTTGGTCTCGACGGAAATGTCGCTGTTGTCCAGGCCGTCGATGGTGTGCAACTTGGCGCGTACCTTGGTCGTGATCCACGTGTCGCTCACCGGGGACTGCGAATCGCCGGAGCCGGCCTGCATGAGGCCGTGGTCCTCGTCCATGGCGGCATCGCCGTTCTGGATACTGCCGTTGTCCTCCTGGACTGCGGCGTTACCCTGGGTGCCGCTTTCCGGCGCGCTTGCGGCGGGCTGCGGCGGCATCGTCGCGGGCGATGCCCCGGGCATCGTCGGCGGCGTGGTCGTGAGTGCCGTCGAAGGCGCCGCCTCGTCGTTGGCGCCGGGCTGCTGGGAGCAACCCGCGCCGAGTACGGTGAAGCCGAGCACGAGCGCGATGCCGATGGCCAGTGCCTTGGGTTGATGACTGGTGTTTTTCATGGAACCTCCTGTGCGACGAAGCCGGCTGCAGGTCGACGATGGTCGCCACAGCATGCGGGTGGTACAGGGTCCGAGTCTTGTCGGCGGCAGGTGCACAGAAAATGAATCCGGGCGCGTCCGGCGCACCCCGTTTCGTCTTCGTACACAAACACCGTCGTGCACCGGCCATGTCATCACGACCGGCCGGGCCGTCCGGGAGTACGGCCGTACATCGCCGCATGAGCAAACCCGGAAAAAGAAAGCATCCGAAACTTTCGATTTGTGTTGCCATCTTGCCGGGTCGCGCCTGGGCCGACCGTGTTCCGCACCCCGACTGCCGTGATGGTCCGCCTGCCCGCTCCGGGACACGACCGGGCGGCGAAATCGCCGGAAAGCGATTTTCGACGTCGCGCAGCAACGGCCCGGAGGGTGGACGCCACGGCGGCCTGCCACAGGCTCCGGCGGGGCCGGTCGGTCACGCTCAGTGCCCGTCGACCGGGACCAGCTCCAGCGTCAGCACCTCGAACGGCGCCAGCTTGATGGTGCCCAGTTCGTCGGCATCGAGCTGGTTCGGCACGTTCTTTCCGCCTGTCTGCCACACGTCACGCACGCGGAAAACGTGTGCCGCGCCGGGCGGCAGTTCCAGTTGCTTGCGCAGGTCGATCACGGCCAGTTGCGGTTTGTCGCTCGGGTTGCGGAAAGTGACGAAGGCTTTCTGCGGCGTCCACGCGGCCCAGCCGTAGACGTCCAGGCGGCCCGGGTCGCCGCCGATCCAGTGCGTGTCCTCCAGCACCTCGGCATTGGCGCGCGACCATTTGGCCGCCTCGGCCAGCACGTCCCAGTCGTGCTCGCTCAGCAGCGACGGCGTGATGTACAGCTCCTGCAGGTCGGTGCCGGTGGCGAAGTACGAATCCACTTCGTTGGCGAAGTCGTGGCCGGGGTCGGTGTCGAGTCCGCGCGCATGCTGCGCGTAGATGATCCCGTGCAGCATCAGCGAATTGATCGGGAACAGCGGCCCCTTCTCGACGATGTTGCGGTAGGTCTGCTCGTCGCGGTAGGTGATCCACTGCTCGCGCTTGCTGCCGACGCCGGTGAAGTTGTGGTCGTAGCCGCCGCGCCAGATCGAGTCCGCCCAGCGCAGCCAGAACGGCGACGCCCAGGTGCCGGTGGTGAGGTTGATGAAGGTGTCCGGCTTGTCGGCGCGGATGTCGTCGATGAGCTGGATGGCGGCGGCGAAGTCGCTGTCGAACTCGCTGCCCGGGTACACGCTGTTGACGTTGCCGGTGCCGTCGAACTTGAACTGGTTGATGCCGTCCTTGTCGAGCAGTTCCATCACCACGTCGTGGAAACGCTTCCAGTACTTCGGCGCGGACAGGGCCAGGCCGTCGTCGACGATGCCGTAGCCGGCCTTGCGCCCGTTCTCGATGCGCAGGTCGTGCGGCTTGCCGTAGCCGCCCCAGGGCGACAGCCAGATGCCGGGTGCGGCGCCGTACTTGGCCGCGGCCTTCTTCAGCGGCACGAAACCGTTCGGGAATGCCTTGCTGAAGTTCCAGCTGCCGCTGTAGTCGTCCCAGCCGTCGTCGAACAGGAACGAGTCCATCTTCACGCCGCGTTTTTCGACCAGTTCGTGGCCGAAGGTGTTGATGCGGTCGAGTGCTTCCTTTTCGGTGTACGGCGTGAAATACCCGATGTCGTACCACGAGTTGTAATGCAGGAACGGGCGATACGGATGCGCGCGCTCGCGCTCGACGTAGGTAGCGAAATCGCGCCGCAACTGGGTCGGACGCGCGGCGCCCGCCACGGCCGAGTACGACACCGATCGGCCGGCCTTGAGCGGCAGCGTGCGGTCGATCCACATGCGCACGCGGCCCGACCAGGCCCGGGTGTGCGACATGGGGTGTTCGAAACCGAACCAGTCGTCGTGCGCGACCACCGGCGAGCCGTCCACGGAACCCTTGACGATGCTCCCTTCGGCCTTCAGGTCGAACAGGTCGACGTGTCTGATCGGGACGTCCCTGTCGTGTGCCGAAATGGTGACGATTTCACGCAGGTAATGCGAGCCCTTGCGCTGCACCAGGCGCCAATCCACCCGGACGTCGCCGTCCTTGCTGCCGAAGCTGGCCTCGACGGCGTGCCCCGGCAGGCGCTCGGCCAGGCGCGAGGCGCCCGGATCGGCCTTCAACGCCACTTCGTGCGGCATCGACAGCAGATGCATGTTCTTCATGCCCAGGGTCGAGCCGTCCTTCAAGGTCAGCTTGAACAGGGCCGTCACCGGCATGCGCCGCTGGTTGACGTGATCGGTGATGACGAAGCTCGCGAGCTTGCCGTCGGTCACCGTCCAGTCGGCGGATATCGTCGCATTGCCGAAATGGCCCGTGCCCTGCCCGGGTGTGGCCGGAGGCCCGGCCACGGCAACACCGGCCGCCAGGCAGCCGGCGCACAGGACAAGCGCCCCGCGGCCGATCCGGGAATCGCGGTGCATGCGGGGGCGAAGGGGAAAATGGATTCTGGACTTCATGAGCGGATTCTCGAGCAGTTGCGTGAGCGCCAGGAGGCGCATCATGCCGGAACACGGCGGGCGACCGGCGGGCCACCCGCCGTCCGGATCAGTGGAACTGGTAACGCAACACCAGCATGGTGCTGCGCGGAGCCTGCCAGGCCGCCGCCGTAATCGCGCACGAACACCTGGGCGACGCCCGGGTTGACCTCGGGACCGCCGGTCTGGTCGACGTAGTCCGGGCAACCATGGCTCTGCGCGCAGGCGGTGATGAGATGGCTGGTGCAGGCATCGGCGATGGTGCGCTTCGGGATCGAATAACCCGGCGCCACCCTGGACGAGCAGTCGTTTTCCAGCAGCCTCCGGACATGGATGCCGCCGTGGTTGCGCCTCTTTCGTGTCGTCTTGTTCATCTCGTCTCCGCAAATGTGTGTGTCGGGCCCATGCGCACCCTCCCGTGCGACCGATGGGACCCTCGAAAGCGTCGCGAACCACGTCATGCGGCACGCCGATGTCCCCGACATGTTCAGTTCCCCGCCTGCTTCACCTGCACCTGCGCGTACAGGTCGTCCACTCGATCCGCACGGACATATCCCGTTTCCTCGTCCTGCGCGTTGGCCACGCCACATGCCGTGGCATGGCGCAACGCCGTTTCCAGGTCCAGCCCGCGCTCGGCAGACAACGCGAGACCGGCCATGAAGCAGTCTCCCGAGCCGACGCTGTTGACCGCTTTCTGCACGGGCAGCGTCGCAAGCCACGCCTGCTCGCCGTCGAAACCGACGGCACCCCGGCTTCCCAGAGTGACCACGGCCCGTGCGACTCCCTGCGCATGCAGCCAGCGGGCGCACGCGACGGCATCGTCGATGCCCTGCACCGGCCTGCCCCACAACGCGGCAGCCTCGTCCGCATTGGGCTTGACCAGCCACGGGCCGGCGTCGAGCGCATGCCGCAATGCCGCGCCGCTGGCGTCCACCAGGCAGCGGATGCCGCGCGCGTGCGCGTCGCGAACCAGGTGCGCGTAGGTGGACTCGGGCAGGCCGCGCGGCAGGCTGCCGCTGAGCACCATCACGTCGCTGCCGTCGAGGACGGCGCGCACGTTGTCGAGCAGGGACTGGCGCCGGGTCAGGTCCAGCGGTTCGCCCGGCTCCAGGATTTCGGTGATGCGTCCGTCGCGTTCGTGCAGGGCCAGGCACTGGCGCAACTCGTGGGCGTGTTCGACCGGGTGCCATTCGACGCCGCGCGCCTGCAGGAAACCGGCGATCATCGCGCCATGGGTCGCATCCGACAGCCCGACCAGGTGCGCCCGGCCGCCCAGCGCAACGACGGTTTGCGCCACGTGCAGGCCCTTGCCGCCGGGACCGGCTTGCACCGTGCGTGCGCGCTGCACGGCACCGGGAACGAGCGTGTCGAGATGGATATGCCGGTCGATGGCGGTATTGAAACCGGCGACGACGATCATGCCTGTGCCTCCAGCCAGCGACGTACCTCGTCGGCATCCGGCTGGCAGGCGGTGCCGCCCATTCCGCGCGTGGACAGGCTTCCGCAGGCATTGCCCCGGCGCAGGCATTCGACGAGCGGCATGCCGGCCAGCCAGGCATGCAGGAAACCGGCATTGAAGGAATCGCCGGCACCGGTGCTGTCGCACACCTTTTCCGGCGGACGCGACGGCACATGCAGCAGCCCGCCCGTGTCGTCGCGCGTGATCGCGCCATCGGCGGCACACTTGACCACGGTACGGGTCACGCCGTTGTCCAGCGAGGCCAGCGCCGCTTCGATGTCGTCATGGCCGGCAATGGCGCACGCCTCGCGGCGACTGGGCAGGAACACGTCGACCTGCCGCAGCAGGCCCGGCCACTCGTCGCCGTCCTTCCAGCGTTGCTCGGGGTCGAACCCCGGATCCAGCGACGTCGTCAGCCCGGCATCGCGCGCACGTGCCAGCAATTCGCCCAGATGCGGCCGCAAACGGCGCTGCAGGTAGAACGAAGACACGTGCAGATGGTCCGCACGCGCCAGCAGGTCGGCGCCGACATCGCCGGCTTCCAGGGTCGCGATGCTGCCGGGAAACGTGACCAGCGCGCGATCCGCGGCCGTGGACAACGCCACCGTGACGCCGGTGACCATGTCCGCCGGCCGGCGCACGGCATCCACGTCGATGCCGGCCGCAAGCAGGGCATCGATGCAGAACTCGCCATGCACGTCGTCGCCGACGCACCCCGCGAAGATCACGGGCTGGCCCAGGCGTGCCAGTCCCATCGCGCAGATCATCGACGAACTGCCCGGCACCTGGCGGAAGGTGTCCGCCAGCACCTCGGTATCCGGCTGCGGCATCGCCGTGCAGCCGCCGAAGACCAGGTCGACGTTGATTTCACCTGCCACCAGTACGGTTTTCACGCGCCCGCTCCCGCATGGATGGTGAAGTCCTCGACCACGCGCGTGAGCACGCCCTGCGACGGTGCATCGGGTTTCTGGCCCAGGGCCAGGCAACGGAACAGCGCCAGCAACTGGCCGACCACGACGTGGATCATGGCCTGCTGCGGTGCAGGCAGGGCGTACAGGCCCGGCAGATCGATGCCGAGGCCGTCCGCGCCCACCCAGCCCGGATCGAGGTTTTCGCCGACCACGACGCGCTGCAGGCCCAGCTGCTTGCGCGACAGTTCCTTCAGCAAATCGGTTTCATAGGCGCGCCGGCCGGCGTCGCCGGACAGGAACGCCAGCAGGTGCGACGGCCGGTTCAGCCAGGCCATGGGGCCATGACGCAGGCCCAGGCTGGTTTCGCTCATCACGCGCACCGCGCCCGCGGACATTTCCAGCATCTTCAGGGCCACTTCGTTCGCCGCGCCGCGCATGGCGCCGTTGCCCAGGCAGACGATGGCGTCCATGTCGCGCATGCCCCGGGCCGCAAGCGCGTCGCCGAAGTGCTCGATCAGGGCATCGGCCACGTCGGCCACCGCGCCGTCCGCGACCGCCGGCAACAAGCCGCTGCCCGCCATGACCAGATTGGTGAAACTGCTGGTCATCACCAGGCTGCGATCGTTGGTGGCCGGATCCAGCAGCAGCACGCGCATGCGCGCTTCGTCGGCGTAGCGCGTCGCCAGCTTGCCGTCGGCGTTGCAGGTGATGGCCAGGTGCCGCCAGTCGGGTGCATGCGCCAGCATGGCGTCGACCACGCCCACGCTTTCCGGGCTGTCACCGGAACGGGCGATCGAAACCAGCAATCCCTCGTCCCCCGGCAACATGCTGGCACGATCGACCAGCAGGGTGCCGGCGGCGACGGCCCGGCACGGCACGCCCAGTTGCGCCTGCAACACCGGCGCCAGGCATTCGCCCACGTACAGTGAACTGCCTGATCCGGTCAGCACGATGCGCGCCGGAGCCGGGGTCGGTGCCAGGCACTCGCGTGCCGCTTCGCCGTCGATCAGCGCGGCCGTGTCGCGCCAGGTCTGCGGCTGCTGCAGGATCTCGCGCAGCGTATCGGTGCAACCCAGTCGCGCATGCTCCGACGCGGACGCGGAACGCAGCTCGCTCAACGACAAAAAAGGGGAATCAACTTTCACTGATGGCTACATCCCATGGAATTTGATTCAAAACGAAAGTTTATGTAAGTTATACCAGCCTATTCGAAATGAGCAACCCCATGCAAGCACCTTCGTTTTCTCCTCCGACGCTGGACACGCTGGATCTGTCCCCCGGCAAGCGCACGCGCCTGCACCGCCTGCTCTACGCCAACGGCCCCGGCAACGGCACGCTGATGGTGTTGCCGCTGGACCAGGGCCTGGAACACGGCCCGACCGATTTTTTCCCGCACCCGCCCGCGGCCGACCCGGCCTGCCAGTTCGAGCTGGCCGCAGCGGGTGCTTTTTCCGCCATTGCCCTGGGCATCGGCCTGGCCGAGAAATACATGCGCAAGCATGCCGGTCGCGTGCCGCTGATCCTCAAGCTCAACGGCAAGACCAACATTCCCGACGACGGCGAAGCCACGTCGCCGCTGTTCGCCTCGGTGGAAGACGCCGTGCGCCTGGGCGCCGATGCCGTCGGCTGTACCTTGTACGTGGGCTCGCCGCGCCAGGACGAGGAGCTGCGCCAGTTGCGCGAGGTGCGCGAGGATTGCGAACGCTACGGCATGCCGCTGGTGCTGTGGTCCTATCCGCGCGGCGCCGCCATCGACGCCAGGGGTGGCAAGGGCACGCTGTACGCACAGGATTACGCCGCGCGCGTGGCGCTGGAAGTCGGTGCCGACATCGTCAAGCTGCACGAACCGGACGATCGCCGCGACAACGTGCCCGCGCCCTACGACACGCTGGACGAGGACGCCGCGCAACGCACGCATCGCGTGGTGCGCTCGGCCGGACGCACGATGGTGCTGTTTTCCGGCGGCGTGAAAAACGACGACGACGATGCCGTGCTGCGCAAGGTCACCCGGTACATGGAAGCCGGCGCGACCGGCGTGATGTTCGGCCGCAACATGTGGCTGCGCCCGTTCGACGATGCCGTGGCCCTGACCCGTCGTGTCCATGACATCATGAAGCGGCACGCCCGCTGAGCTTTCCATGTTGAACGACGACCATCAGCACGACCACGACGACCAGCCGGCCTGGCACGGCTGCGGCTGCTGCACGCCGCCGCCGCGCGCCGGAAGCAAAGTCGGCAACGACAACCCGCTCAAGGCCGGCGGGACCGGCACCGGCGACAACCCGCTGCGCCTGGAGCAGTTCCGTCCGCGCAGCTCGCTGAAAAGCAAGGTCACGCCGATCGACAAGCCGGCCTTTCCGGTGATCGACGCGCACACCCACCTGGGCTGGATGGCCCGGACCCGCGCCGGCGTGTCGCTCGGCGAAGAGATGATCTACTTCGCCGAGCCCGAGCAACTGGTCGCGCTGATGGACCGCAAGGGCATCCGCGCCATGGTCAACCTGACCGGCGGCGTCGGACGCGGCCTGGAGCGGACCATCGCCCGCTTCCAGCAGGCCGCGCCGGGGCGTTTCCTGACCATGACCGAGCCGTCCTTCCACCTGTTCGGCGAACCCGATTACCCGCAACGCCAGGCCGACGCGCTGGCGCACGCGCGCCGGCTCGGCGCCTGCGGCCTGAAACTGCTGAAGACGCTCGGCCTGTACCTGCGCGAACACATCGACGAGGGCCCGCTGGTGGCGCTGGACGACACCCGC
Source organism: uncultured Rhodanobacteraceae bacterium (assembly GCA_964496295.1). Lineage (GTDB taxonomy): Bacteria > Pseudomonadota > Gammaproteobacteria > Xanthomonadales > Rhodanobacteraceae > Oleiagrimonas. Next base: position 9,535 of record CAZBZD010000042.1, read on the forward strand.
TTCGACCCGATGTGGGAAGCCTGCGCGTCGCTGGACATGCCGGTATTCATCCACAGCGCCGACCCGCCGGCCTTCTTTCGCCCCACCGACGGCGAAAACGAACGCTACGAGGAGCTTTCGAACCATCCGGACTGGTCGTTCTACGGCGACGATTTCCCCTCCTACGAGGAACTGATCGAAGCCCGCGAGCGCGTCGTCGCAAGACATCCGAAAACGACTTTCGTGCTGATGCACGTGGGCAACCAGGCCGTGGACCTGGATGCCGTCGAGGCCTGCATGGACCAGCACGCCAACGTGATGGTCGACATCAGCGCGCGCATCGCCGAACTGGGCCGCCAGCCGCGCCGCAGCCGCCGCTTCATCGACAGGTTCCAGGACCGCGTGCTGTTCGGCACCGACGCCGTGCCGCCGCCATGGGGCAACGACGTGCCGCAGCAGCTGCTTTGCGACGAGCTGTATGACATCTATTATCGATTCATGCAGACCGACGACGAGTACTTCGACTACGCCCCTGCCGACACCCCGCCGCAAGGGCGCTGGCGCATCCACGGGCTGGACCTGCCCGAACCCGTGCTGCGCAAGGTCTACCACGACAACGCCGCACGCCTGCTGAGGCTCGGCACATGAACAAGCCGCGCGCCGCCGGCCGCATGCTGGTCGAGGAACGCCGCCGCCACATCGTCGAACTGGTGGAGGCGCAGGGCCGCGCCACGGTCGACGAACTGGCCAAACGCTTCGGCATCTCCGCCGTGACCATCCGCGGCGACCTGGAAGCGCTGGCCCGCACCGGCAACATCACCCGCTCGCATGGCGGCGCCCTGCCCGCCTCCGTGGCCCGCATCGACACGCCGCTGACCGTCAAGGAAACCCGGCGCCTGGCCGAGAAGCGCCGCATCGGCGCGGCGGCGGCCAAGCTGATCGGCGACGACGAGACCGTCATCCTCGACTCGGGCTCCACCACGGTGGAAATCGCGCGCTGCATCCGCCAGCGCAAGTGGCAGTCGCTGACCGTCGTCACCAACGCGCTCAACATCGCGCTGGAATTGAACGGCCTGGCCGGCGTGCGCGTGATGATGCTGGGCGGCATGCTGCGCCCCACGTCCTATTCGCTGGCCGGGCCCGACGCCGAGCAGGCCCTGTCGAAACTGTCCGCCGACCGCCTGTTCCTGGGCGTGGACGGCCTCGATCCGCTGATCGGCGTGACCACGCCCGACCCGCAGGAGGCCACCCTCAACGCGCTGATGGTACGCGTCGCGCGCGAAACCGTGGCCGTGCTCGATGCCAGCAAGCTGGGCCAGCGCAGCCTGTCGGTGATCGCCCCGGTGGCGGAGCTCGACGTCGTCATCACCGACACCAGCGCCCCGCGCAAGGCCACCGACGCCCTGCGCGAGAGCGGCGTGCAGGTAATGCTGGTCTGAACGCCGGCGGGCGGACGCTCATTCCGAGCCGGGGAAATGCGTCACCTGGCTGTAGTACAGCTCGCCCACGAAACGCCGCACGTCCTTGTCGTCGCCGAGGCGGTTCCAGGTGGCGTCCAGCGATGCCGTGGGATGCAGCGCCTGGATCTCGTCCAGGCTTTTGCCGGCGTTGATCAGCTCCCGCACCTTGTCGCGCGCCGTGGCCAGCATGTCGCGGTAACGTCGCAATTGCGCCCTGTCGGCCACCGCGCCGTGGCCGGGGATCACCACGGTCTGGTCGTCCATCCAGCCGAGCATGCGGTCGATGCAGGCAATCACGCCGCCGACGCTGCCGCCGGCATTGACGTCGATGTAGGGATACATGCCGTTGAAGAACAGGTCGCCGGTGGCCACCACGTCGGCGTTTTCGAATACCACCACCGAATCGCCGTCGGTGTGGCCGCCGGGCAGATGCCGCACATGCACGGTTTCGCCGTTGTAGTACAACGTCATGCGCTGCCGGTAGGTAATGTCGGGCCGATCCGCCGCCGGCACCGGCGCCGGCACCGAAGTGCCCAGCGCCGGGCGCTGTACCTGCATCAGGCGGTCGCGCACCCGCGCCTGCGCGATCACCGTGGCGCCGGCCGCGCGCATGGCACCGTTTCCGCCGGTGTGGTCGGTGTGGTAATGCGTGTCGATGACGAACTGCGGCGCGCCTCCGCCGATGTCTTCCAGCTTGTCGATGATTTCCGGCACGAACGGCTCGAATTCGGCATCGACGAGCAACGTGCCGTCCTTGCCGACCAGCGCCGTCATGTTGCCGCCGGCGGCGTGCAGGTACCAGACGTGCGGCGCCACCTGCCGCGCTTCCACGGGCGGAAGCCGCGGAGGTGCGCCGGCCCCTGCCGCATGCGCAGCCGCGCATGCCGTGGCGGACACGAGTGCCAGGGCCAGTACCGCCTGCATTTTTCGGAGCATCATGTGTCTGCCGCCATGAACCGGGAAAGCCCATGTTCGGAACGAACGCATTCCCGCGCAAGTGCCGCGTGGGGCGGCGCCGCTATTCGCCCTTCGTTCCCCGCTGCGACAGCGGCATGAAATGCAGCGGAACGACCTCGTCCTTCGACGGCCTTGCCGCTGCCGGACGCTTCGGCCCGCAGGCATTGCAGGTGGCGCAACCGTCGGCGCAACTGTGCGAAGTGGCCTGTTTCGGTTGCAGGCGGCGGCTGAGGCTTTGCGCCACGCGCGAATCGCGCTTGCGGCCGAAATGGATCGAGGCGGCCGCAAGCCAGCGGTTGGTCAGGTTGGGCAGCA
>CAZBZD010000043.1:0-12200 GCA_964496295.1 uncultured Rhodanobacteraceae bacterium
CCTGGTCATCCTCGGCGCCACCGGCGACCTCACCAAGCGGCTGCTGATGCCGGCGTTGTACCGCCTGCACAAGCTCGGCCTCACGCCCGACCTCAAGATCGTCGGCTACTCGATCGAGTCGTGGAGCCAGGAGCGTTTCGAGAAGCACATCCACCGCGCCCTGAAATCCTTCGCCGAGGATTTCACCAAGACCCACTGGGAAAGCTTCCGCCGCCGCCTCACCTACATCTGCGGCGAACTGAAGGCCGACGAGCTGAAACAGCTGGACGACCAGCTCGCCCCGCGCACGCTGTTCTACATGGCGCTGCCGCCGCGCCTGTTCGGCATCGCCGCCAAGGCCCTGGGCGAGGCCGGCATGACCGCATCGCTGAAGCGCGGCTGGCGCCGCCTGGTGGTGGAAAAGCCCTTCGGCACCGACCTTGCCAGCGCGCAGAAACTGCGCGCGGACATGCACGTCCACTGGCAGGAAAAGCAGATCCTGCGCATCGACCATTTCCTCGGCAAGGAAACCACGCAGAACCTGATGGTGTTCCGCTTCGCCAACCGCTTCCTGGAACCGGTGTGGAACGCCGAGCACGTCGAGCAGGTGCAGATCACCTACGCCGAAACCCTGGGCGTGGAAAAGCGCGCCAGCTACTACGACCACGCCGGCGCCCTGCGCGACATGCTGCAGAACCACCTGATGCAGTTGTTCAGCCTGGCCGCCATCGAGCCGCTGTCGAGCTGGGACGCCGACGTGCTGCGCGACCACAAGGTCGAGGTGCTGCGCTCGGTCAAGCCGATCACCGCGCGCAACGTCAAGCAGCACGCCGTGCGCGGCCAGTACCGCGCCGGCAAGGCGGGGCGCAGGAAACTGGCCGGCTATCGCAGCGAACCGGGCATCGCCAAAGGCTCCAACACCGAAACCTTCGCCGCGCTGCGCTTCGAGATCGACAACTGGCGCTGGCAAGGCGTGCCGTTCTACCTGCGCAGCGGCAAGCGCATGGCCAGCAACTGCTCGGAAATCGCCGTGCAGTTCAAGAAGACTCCCGGCGCCCTGCCCGGCGAAGTCGCCGCGGAAAACAACTGGATGGTGTTCCGGATCAAGCCCAACCAGGCCATGACCCTCACCGCCAACGCCAAGTTGCCGGGCCTGGAACTGGAAGGCCGCCAAGTCAAGCTGACCGCTCCCTACGACGGCGACGACACCGGCTTTTCCGCCTACGAGCAGCTGCTGATGGATGCGCTGGAAGGCGACCGTACCCACTTCCTGCGTTTCGACGAGGTCGAATGGGCCTGGCGGCTGCTCGACCCGGTGCTCAAGGCCTGGAAAAAAGGCACGCCCGACTTCTACGCCGCCGGCTCCGAAGGCCCCTCCAGCCAGGACCGCCTGCTCGACAAGGGCCACCACTGGCGACCCGTGCGCCTGGTCGCCGGCGAGGACGACTGACCACCTCGCTGGCCGATCTCCCGGATCGGATGCCTGCGTCGGTGCAAGCCTGCGGGGAAAACCCCGGACTCCGGCACGAATGGCACGCAGGACGAGGGCGGTTCCGGGCAGCTCGCGGCCGGCGCCGTGCCGGGGAAACCCGGCGGGTTGAAATCATGGCTGAAACCGCGACGGCCCGGCCAAAGGATCAGGTTCGTCAACCCGGCCCGAGTCATCGAAAAACGCGGTCCGTCAAAACATCTCACCCGTGCATCGCCAGCAGGTACAGCACCAGCGCGAACAGCGCGAACATGATCATCGTTTCCAGCTTGTTGACCTTGCCGTCGTCGGCGATCGACTTTCCCATCACCAGCAGGGTCGGAAACGCGAACAGGACCACCGACACCGTTTCCAGGTCGATCCCCAGCAGGCCGCCCTGCGGCAACAGCGGCACCACGCCGACCGAGCCCAGCACCACGGCGAACAGCAGCATCGCCGGCAGGGTCACGAACGGCACCTGCACGATGGCGCCGAACACGTTGGACAGGGCCAGCTGGGTCTTGCCCTTCAGGTGCGCGCTGGTGACCAGGATGTAGGCCGGCGCGCCGGCCAGGAACGCGACCAGGATCGCGCCGATCATTTCCGAATAGCCGTGCACGGACAGCACGCCGACCAGGTTGCCGGCAAACTCGCCCACCGCATGGCCGCCGATCAGCGCGCCCACGCTGCCGAGGCAGCCGTACAACGCGATCATTGCCCACGAACCCTTCACCGGCGCCTTGCCGCCCTCGGACTGCTCGGTTCCGGTCTCCTTCGACGTGCCGGAATAACGCCGGATCAGGCCCAGCAGGTACATCGCCTCCACCGCCGCCAGCACCAGCGCGATCGCGACCAGGTCCCAGCGTCCCAGCGACAGGCCGGCATGGTGCCCGGCATCGAACACCGCCATCGCGACCATCAACAGGCCCAGCGCCACCATCAGCCCGGCCGCGCAGGTGAGCATGTCGGTGCCGAGCAGGCTGATCGCCTTGGGCAACGAGGCATGCCCGCGCTCGTCGCGCGGCAACAGCACGCAGAAGATCGAGAACACCAGCGCGTTGATGTGCAACGTCAGCAGCGTGACCACGAAAGCCACGCGCACGTCGGCGGCGACCACGAAGCCGAGCATGGCGATTTCCGGAATGTTCGAGGCCAGCGCCGCGATCACCCCCGCGACGTATTCGTTCCATTGCAGCTTGCCGGCCAGGCCCATCGCCAGCTTGATCATCGCCTCGCAGGACGCGGCAATCGTGAGCAGCCCGCCGAAGGCCAGCAGCACGTTGAGCAGCACCGGCCAATGCATGCCGGTGTATTCCATCGCCACCGCCAGCACCACGACCGCGATGCCCGCAGGCAAACCCCACTTCCACCAGATACCGCCGCCACCACCGGACATGCTCCATCTCCCCGAAAACCACACGGGCGACTCTAGCAGCCGAGCCGGTCCGGTTCATGCCGGAGCTCCATTCAAGGATGCCCACGGCCGACAAACAGCGTAGGTCGGGTCAAGGAGCGAAGCGACGGACCCGACATTCTCGTTGGGCTGTGCCAGATGTCGGGTTGATGAAGCCAACCCGACCTACACGACACAAAGGGGCTCGATTGGTAGTGTCAAGAATCTTGCGCACTTTTGATGTGGGGTGGTGGCTCTGGTCTGGTCAGGCGGCTGCCGTTTGCAGGTCCATTTCCCTGAGTTTGCTCATGTCCAGGTAGCATCGGGTACCCCACTTGGTGCCTGCGATGTGACACAGGCGCGCGGCAACGGTTACAAGATGGGCATCCAGGCACGCAAACGCATTGAGCGAAGGGTTCGGATGGGCCAAGACGGTCGGTGACCTGCGCAAACCGCCACTCGTTGGAATGACGCGCGTAAAGGGTTGGGTGGCGTGGAATTTCGCTGCCTACAACTTGGTGCGTCTGGGTGGCATCGGCGAGTGGTGGGATCCGTCGCCGACATGAGATTGACAGGCAAGGTGCGTCCGGCGTTCAGGAGGTATGCCTGCTCGATAGACACAAACTATGGAAAACGCGGCAATTGCTGAAGAAATGACCAGCGCAATTCGAAAAAAATTTGCGAGTGTGGCGACAGGTACCAAATGCAGTTGCTTCTCAACAGCCTGCTAGCTTTGTAGCACCGAATCGGCAATAACTTCTCGGCAAGTATGTAGCCAAGGGCATTCCATCCCGTTACTGCAGATGACATTGATCGTACGGCACTCAGCCTGTTTGACTCTGGCGGATCCATGCTCAGCTCTCCATCACCAGACTCGAAACTCCCGCCAACAACCCGCACAAGAGGTCACGAAAGGCTTCCAGGTCTTCCGCCCACGGTGACGCCTGCCGCCAGTAGAGCGCGATGTGGCGTCCCGGCATTTCCTCCTGCCGGATGCGGACCAGTGTCACCCCCGCGACGGAGGCCAGGCGCTGGCGAGCCAGGCTGGGCACCAGGGTGTAGCCGCCACGCAGGGCCACCAGCGCGGCGAGGCTTTCCAGGCTGACGTCCTGGATGCGGGCGTCGTCGTCCGGGTCGGCATCGCTGCCGTGGCTTTCGGCCATGAGGATGGCGTCGTCGTCCAACTCGTCGAGTCGCACCTCTGCCCTGCCGGCCAGGGGATGCGCGTGGTGCATGAGCACGTCGCAGGGCTCGAAGAACAGCGGTTGCATGGCCACGCCCGGCGGGGTTTGTGCCGGCTGGGCCAGCACCGCGTCCAGTTCGCCTTCGTGGAGGCGGCGCAGCAGGCCGCGCGGCTTGCCTTCGGACAGCCCGAGGCGCGTGCCGGGGAACGTCTGCGGGAACGGTTCGATCAGGTGCGGCAGCAGGTACGGACCCAATGTGCCCAACACGCCCAGACGCAACTCGCCGCCGAAGGCTGCCGCGCTGTCGTGCGCGGCATGCTGCAGGTCCTCGGCGGCGGCCAGTACCTGGTCGACCTGCGCCAGCAGGCGCTCGCCGGCGGCGGTGGGCAGGACGCCGCGGCCGCCGCGTTCGAACAGCACCGCGTCCAGCGCCTGCTCGACCTTCTGGATCTGGTGCGACAGGCCCGAGGGACTGATGTGCATGGCGCGCGCGGCGGCGGTGAAACCGCCCAGGCGGTGCACGGCCTGCACCAGCGCCAGGTCGCGCAGGGACACGGCGGCAAGGCCCGTCGAAATCATCGAACGCTGCATGCGGGGAAATCCGTTGGCGAAGCGCGGGCGATGCCGGCATCATGGCCGGCATCCGGTGCATTGTAGCGCCGCGACACCCCCGTCACTCGCGTCATTCAGCCCGTTTGCGCGATAATAGGCGATTCATTGATGCCGATGCGTGCCCATTGCCGCGTCCGCGCCCGCAGTCGATCCAGCCAGGAGCAGCCATGAAAGACTCGTTCTCGATCCGCGACAGCCTCGAAGTCAACGGCAAGAAGTACGCCTACGCCAGCCTGCCCGAACTGGGCAAGCACTTCGACATCAAGCGCCTGCCCTACTCCATGAAGATCCTGCTGGAAAACCTGGCCCGGCGCGAGGACGACGTGGACGTGACCGCCGACCACATCAAGGCCGTGGCCACGTGGGACCCCAAGGCCGAGCCGAGCACCGAAATCGCCTTCATGCCGGCGCGCGTGGTGCTGCAGGACTTCACCGGCGTGCCCTGCGTGGTCGACCTGGCCGCCATGCGCGACGCGATGAAGAGCCTGGGCGGCGATCCCAACAAGATCAACCCGCTGTCGCCGGTGGAACTGGTCATCGACCACTCGGTGCAGGTGGACGTGTTCGGCGGGCCCGACGCCCTGGAACGCAACTACGAAATCGAGTTCCAGCGCAACCAGGAGCGCTACGCGTTTTTGCACTGGGGCAAGAAGTCCTTCTCCGACTTCAAGGTCGTGCCGCCCTCGACCGGCATCGTGCACCAGGTGAACCTGGAATACCTGGGCCGCGTGGTGATGGGCACCGAGCTCGGCGGCGAGCTGTGGGCCTACCCCGACACGCTGTTCGGCACCGACTCGCACACCACCATGATCAACGGCCTGGGCGTGCTCGGCTGGGGCGTGGGCGGCATCGAGGCCGAGGCCGCGATGCTGGGCCAGCCGTCCTCGATGCTGATCCCGCAGGTGGTCGGCTTCAAGCTCGACGGCCGCCTGCCCGAAGGCGCCACCGCCACCGACCTGGTGCTGACCGTGACGCAGATGCTGCGCCAGCACGGCGTGGTCGGCAAGTTCGTCGAGTTCTTCGGCCCCGGCCTTGCGCACCTGGCACTGGCCGACCGCGCCACCATCGGCAACATGGCGCCCGAGTACGGCGCCACCTGCGGCATTTTCCCGGTCGACGCCGAGGCGCTGAACTACCTCAGGCTTTCCGGCCGCAGCGACGAGCAGATCGCGCTGGTCGAGGCCTATGCCAAGGCCCAGGGCCTGTGGCACGACGAGAACTCGCCGCACGCCGAATACACCGCCGTGCTGGAACTGGACCTGGCCGACGTCAAGCCGTCCATGGCCGGCCCCAAGCGCCCGCAGGACCGCGTGCTGCTGACCGACGTGAAGGCCAACGCGAACCAGGTCATCAAGGACCTGACCGCCAACCGCCGCCAGGACGACGAAGACACCGAAGAGTTCGCCAACGAGGGCGGCGCCACCGCCATCGGCAACGCGGCCAACGACATCGTCAACGGCGGCGTGCGCGTGGAAATGAACGGCGAGGATTTCAAGCTGCGCGACGGCAGCGTGGTGATCGCCGCCATCACCTCGTGCACCAACACCTCCAATCCCGCCGTGATGCTGGCCGCCGGCCTGGTCGCGCGCAAGGCGCACGAAAAGGGCCTGAAGACCAAGCCGTGGGTGAAGACCTCGCTGGCGCCCGGCTCCAAGGTGGTCACCGACTACCTCGAAAAGAGCGGCCTGATGAAGGACCTGGACGACATGGGCTTCTGGCTGGTCGGCTACGGCTGCACCACCTGCATCGGCAACTCCGGCCCGCTGCCCGAGGAAATCAGCGCCGGCATCGCCGACGGCGACCTGTGCGTGGCTTCGGTGCTCTCGGGCAACCGCAACTTCGAGGGCCGCGTGCACCAGGAAGTGAAGATGAACTACCTGGCCTCGCCGCCGCTGGTGGTCGCCTACGCCATCGCCGGTTCCCTGGACGTGGACCTGACCAGCGAGCCGCTGGGCCAGGACGCCGACGGCAACGACGTCTTCCTGAAGGACATCTGGCCGACCAACAAGGAAATCGGCGACCTGATCGCCAGCACCGTCAGCGCCGACATGTTCAAGAACAACTACGCCGACGTGTTCAAGGGCGACGAACGCTGGAACGCCATCCAGTCGCCGGACAGCGACCTGTACGCCTGGGACGAGTCTTCCACCTACATCAAGAACCCGCCCTACTTCGACGGCATGACCATGGACGTGCCGGAGGCCGAAGACATCCACGGCGCGCACTGCCTGGCCCTGCTCGGCGACTCGGTCACCACCGACCACATCTCGCCCGCCGGCGCCATCAAGAAGGACTCGCCGGCCGGCCGCTTCCTGATCGAGCGCGGCGTCAAGCCCGCCAACTTCAACAGCTACGGCTCGCGCCGCGGCAACGACGACGTGATGGTGCGCGGCACCTTCGCCAACATCCGCATCCGCAACCAGATGCTGGACAACGTCGAGGGCGGCTACACCAAGTACGTGCCCAGCGGCGAGCAGATGGCCATCTACGACGCGGCCATGAAGTACAAGGCCGACGGCACCCCGCTGGTAGTCATCGCCGGCAAGGAATACGGCACCGGCTCCTCGCGCGACTGGGCCGCCAAGGGCACCATCCTGCTCGGCGTGAAGGCCGTGCTGGCCGAGAGCTTCGAGCGCATCCACCGCTCCAACCTGGTCGGCATGGGCGTGCTGCCGCTGCAGTTCGCCGAGGGAGAAAACGCCGAAAGCCTGGGCCTGACCGGCGACGAGACGTTCGACATCAGCGGCCTGGACAACGCCGAGTCGAAGGAAGTCACCATCACCGCCAGGGACAAGGACGGCGAAAAGACCTTCAAGGCCCGCGTCATGCTGCTGACGCCGAAGGAGCGCGACTTCTACCGCCACGGCGGCATCCTGCAGTACACGCTGCGCGACCTGGCCGGGAAAGCCGCCTAAACCTTTCCGCGCCTTCGCGCATCCCATCAACCGCCGGTCGCGAGGCCGGCGGTTTTTTCTTGCCGCGGGACCGGCACCATCCGCCCGCATGCGCGCCTTCGCGGGGCGGGAAGCGGGAGTTCCGGCCCGGGGTGACTCCCGGCACATTCCCGGCAATCTGTATTAGTTGTATAAAACACCATATCACCATGACCACGCACAGGAGCTTCGTCATGCAGACACTTCACCGCAGCATCCCGGCCCTGCTCGCACTCGTGCTGCTGGGCGGCTTCACGAGCGCCATGGCACGGCCGGCGCAGACCCATACCCGCACCATCGACAAGACCGAGGCCGTGACGGCGGCAACCCGCGTCACGGTGGAAAACCTGGTCGGCCATGTCGACATCACCCAGGGCGGCAAGCAACTGGCGGTCCGGGCCACCGTGGTCGCCGGCGGCAAGGATGCGGCGGCCGCCGCGGCACTGGCGGACACCATCCAGCTGGCCGTCAGCCGCAGCGGCGACCAGCTCACCGTGCACGTGGACTACCCGGTCGACACCCACGACAGCTACCGCTACAACCCGTCCCGGTCCGCATCCGCCGACGACGATGACGATGACGACGACGGGTTCTCGATCTTCGGCCTGCACATCGGCCACTTCGGCAGCAGCTCGCTGAAATACCAGGGCCGCACCGTGCACGTCTACAAGGGCGACACCGACCATGGCGCGCCCCTGCACGTGGACCTGGCCATCCGGCTGCCCGCCGGCATTCATGCCACGGTCCGCAACCATGTCGGCTCGATGCGCGCCCGGCAACTGGACAACACGCTGGGCCTGGAAAGCGACAACGGCGATATCCAGGCACATGCCGTCCACGGCGCCCTGAACATCGACACCAGCAACGGCGACGTGCGCGTGGACGACCTCGAAGGCCGGCTCGACCTCGTCACGGACAACGGCGACGTGGACCTGTCCGGCATCAACGGCCCGACCAGCGTCGAGACCGGCAACGGCGACATCGAGGGCCACGCGATCACCGGCCCGGTGAAGGCCGATACCGGCAACGGCGACATCACCCTGGAAGACTTGCAGGCCCGGTCCCCGCTGCGTATCAACAGCGGCCGCGGCGATATCCGCATCGAAGGCGACCTGTCGAAGCTGACCGGTTTCCAGCTCGAATCCGGCATGGGCGACATCGACCTGGTCACGCATGCCCCGCCCCCGGTGCACCTGGACATCCAGACCGGCATGGGCGACATCGACGTCGACTGGCAGGGCCTCGAGCACGTCCGGTCCGACGACGACAGCTACCGTGCCGACATCGGCGCCGCCCGCGGCACCGGACACATCGAGTCCGGCATGGGCGACGTGACCCTGAGCCGCTGACAACAAGGCGGGCCATGCCCGCCCTGCCCGCGGAACGCTCACGGATGGCGTTCCCAGTGCGCGCTGTAGCAGCGCCAGTCGCCATCCTCCAGGCGCCACGCCGAGGTCACCCGGTACATGCCCAGATGCTCCGGCAACAGGCGGGAATGACCGCTGCCCAGGGTGACGGTGAAGGTTGCCACGTAGCGTTTCCCCAGCCGTTCCAGCGACACCGGACCCATCACCACCGTCACGCGTTCGCCGCGCAGGCGCATCAGGTGCAGCATCGCCAGCAGGCGGCGGCGATCGAACGCGCCCCGGTTGCCGTCGAAATCCTCGCTGATGAAAACGCCGAAGTCACCGGCATCGGTCGCCTCGGCCGCTTCCGCGCCGGCGGCAATCGCCCGGCGTACCTGCTGCTCGTCCGGCGTGCGCTGGCATGCCGCCAGCACCGGCACCAGCATCAACAGCGCCAGCCAGCGCCAGATCGTCGTCCCGCGCATGTCCGTCCCCCACTCGCGCTTGATTCGTGCTGCCAGTATGCTCCAATGAAACGACCGTTTGTCACCTGCTCGGGATGGGGATTTTCATGAACACAGAGCGCCCGTGGCTGGCCCACTACCCTGCCGGCATACCGGAAACCGTCGATGTCGATACCTACCGCTCGGTGGTCGAGGTGGTCGAGGAGGCCTTCGAGCGCTTCCGGCACCGGCCGGCTTTCCGCAATTTCGGGCACACGCTCAGCTACGACGACCTGGACCGCCTCAGCGCCCGCTTTGCCGGCTACCTGACCGGGGAACTCGGCCTCGGCAAGGGCGACCGCGTCGCCATCATGCTGCCCAATGTCCTGCAATACCCGATCGCGCTGTTCGGCGCCCTGCGCGCGGGCCTGGTGGTGGTCAACACCAACCCGATGTACACCGCGCGCGAACTGAAGCACCAGCTGGAAGACGCCGAGGCCGGAACCATCGTGGTGCTGGACAATTTCGCCTCCACCCTCGAGGAAGTGCTCGCCGACACCCCGGTCAAGCACGTCGTCACCACCGGCATCGGCGACCTGCTCGGGTTCCCCAAGGGCGCGCTGATCAACTTCGCGCTCAAGCACGTCAAGAAGATGGTCCCGCCGTTCCGCATCGACGGCGCCGTGCGTTTCAAGGCCGCGCTCGAGCGCGGCGCCCGGCACAAGCTGCCGCGCGTGGACGTGGGCCACGACGACATCGCCTTCCTGCAGTACACCGGCGGCACCACCGGGGTGGCCAAGGGCGCCATGCTGACCCATCGCAACATGATCGCCAACATGTTGCAGGCCAGCGCCTGGGTCGAGGACCTGATGACGCCCGGCGAGGAAGTCATCATCACCGCGCTGCCGCTGTACCACATCTTTTCGCTGACGGCGAACGGCCTGGTGTTCATGCGCCTGGGCGGGCTCAACTGGCTGATCACCAACCCGCGCGACATGCCCGGCTTCGTCAAGGAGCTCGGCAAGGGGCAGTTCACCGCGCTGACCGGCGTCAACACGCTGTTCAACGGCCTGCTCAACACGCCCGGCTTCGACAAGCTCGACTTTTCCGCGCTGCGCCTGACCCTGGGCGGTGGCATGGCCGTGCAGCGCACCGTGGCCGAGCGCTGGAAAAAGACCACCGGCTGCACCCTGGCCGAAGCCTACGGCCTCACCGAGACGTCGCCCGCGGTATGCATCAACCCGCTGGACATTCCCGACTACAACGGATCGATCGGCCTGCCGATCCCGTCCACGGACGTCGCCATCTGGTCCGAGGAAGGCCAGCCGCTGCCCTTCGGCGAAGCGGGCGAGCTGATGGTGCGCGGTCCGCAGGTCATGAAGGGCTACTGGAACCGTCCCGAGGAAACCGCCAGGGTGCTCACCGACGAGGGCTGGCTGCACACCGGCGACATCGCGCGCATGGACGAGAAGGGATACGTCTACATCGTCGATCGCAAGAAGGACATGATCCTGGTGTCCGGTTTCAACGTCTATCCGAACGAGATCGAGGACGTGGTGATCCGCCACCCCAAGGTGGCCGAGGTCGCCGCCGTCGGCAAGCCGGACGAACATTCCGGCGAGGTGGTCAAGCTGTTCGTGGTGAAAAAGGATCCCTCGCTGACCGAGGACGAGCTCAAGCAGTTCTGCCGCGAAGAGCTGACCGGCTACAAGCGGCCCAAGGCCATCGAGTTCCGCGACGAGCTGCCCAAGAGCAACGTGGGCAAGATCCTGCGCCGTGCCCTGCGTGACGAAGAGAAGAAAGAACCGGAAACCGGAAACGGCTGACCCGGTCCCGGCTCGCGGCGCGGGCCGCCGGAACGGCGCCGCGTGGATGCCCCGTCAATCGTCCCGCCAGGACTCCAGCTTGTCGGCATACCCGCCCAGCAGGTCCCACAGGGCACGCTGCTTGTCCTCGGGAATGCGGCTGTAGGCCATGCCGATCCAGCGCCCGGACAGGCGTGCCACCGTCGCCTCCAGGTGGATGTGCAGGTCATGGCCGAAAATCATGTCCAGTACCCAGGTCTGCCCCGGCTGGCCGGGCCAGTCGCGGGGACGGTGCAGCAGCAGGCCGGTGGCGGAAATGTCTTCCAGTTCGGTGGGAAACGACTCGTTGCCGCGTATCATCAACACCGTCGTCTCGATGCGCATGCGTGCATGGCGTACCCCACCGGCCGTGAGGTCCTTTTGATCCGGTTTGTCCGACGACATGAAATCCTGCCCCGCCGAGAGCGGCTTGAAACCACGTTATCCATGACCAAGCAATATTCAGGCCAGCCCCGGATTGCCGAAAATGCGACCGTTGCCCGCCCGCCGGACACGGCGCGTGACCCCCGACACGGACACGCACCGTCACTTTGTGCCGTCCACAAGCCCCGCGCGAAGCCGTCCGGCCCCGCAAACCGCCGGACCGGGCCGCCAACGGGCACGGGCGGGCTTGTAAGCGACTCAAATCCCACATATAATGGCGCGCTTGATTTGCCAGTTTCCATTGATTTCAGGAGTTCGGCCGTGAAGGTGCTTTCCTCGCTCAAGTCCGCCAAGCAGCGTCACCGCGACTGCAAGGTCGTGCGCCGTCGCGGCAAGGTCTTCGTGATCTGCAAGTCCAACCCGCGTTTCAAGGCCCGCCAGCGCTGAGCCGTGCCGGACCGCGGACGACCACACCAGACGGCAGGCCCGAAAGCCTGCCGTTTTTCTTTCCACGCGCTTGCCATGCTTCCGCGCCAGCGGCTAGAATCGCGGGCCTCGTGCCGTTGTAGCTCAGTTGGTAGAGCAACTGATTCGTAATCAGTAGGTCAGAGGTT
>CAZBZD010000044.1:0-11972 GCA_964496295.1 uncultured Rhodanobacteraceae bacterium
GCGGTCTTCTTCATCTTCATCAGCACCTTGGCGGACACTTCCTGCGGCGCCATCTGCTTGCCGTCGGAGGTTTCCACCCAGGCGTCGCCGTTCTCGTGCTTGATGATCTTGTAGGACACCATGTCGACGTCCTTCTGCACCTCGGCGTCGGTGAACTTGCGGCCGATCAGGCGCTTGACGGCGTAGAAGGTGTTGGCCGGGTTGGTGACGGCCTGGCGCTTGGCCGGCGCGCCGACCAGGACCTCGCCGTCCTTGCTGAAGGCGACGATGGACGGCGTGGTGCGATCACCCTCGGCGTTCTCGATGACGCGGGCGGAGGTGCCCTCCATCACCGCCACGCACGAGTTGGTCGTGCCCAGGTCGATTCCGATGATTTTTCCCATGATTGCGTACTCCGAAAATGTGGCGCGGCCCCCGCGGCCGCCGTTGTCTTTTCAAATGGGGGGAAGTCGTTGCGATTCAAGGCAGGCGCAAGGCCCGGTTCAAGCCTCCGGCGCCTTCGCCACCATCACCAGGGCGGGACGCAGCAGGCGGTCGTTGAGCACGTAGCCTTTCTGCATCACCGTCACCACCGTGTCCGGCGCATGATCGGCACTCGGCACCATGCTCATGGCCTGGTGCAGCTCGGGATCGAACGGCTGGCCCGCCGGGTCGACGACTTGCAGGCCGTGGTCGGCCACCACCTTGTTGAGCGACTTCAGGGTCAACTGCATGCCTTCGCGCAGGGCCGTGGCGTTGTCGGTGTCGGCGGCCAGGCCGTGCTCGAGGTTGTCGCACACGGTCAGCAGCTCGCGCAGCAGGCCTTCGTTGGCGAAGCGGCGGGACTGTTCCAGCTCGCGCTGCAGTCGCCGGCGCTGGTTCTCGATGTCGGCGCGCTCGCGCAGCATCGTGTCCTTCAGGTCGGCGATGGTCTTTTCCGCTTCGTCCAGCCGGGCGGCAAGGGTCTCGATCCCGGCGTCCGACGTTTCGTCGGTGGCGGTTTCGACATCGGCGGGTGGTTGTTCGGGCTTATCGGGTCGGGTGTGTTCCATCTTGGCTCCGGACATCGGCAAACGGCCGGCATGTCGCCGACCTGACAAAATGCGGAATTTTTTCCGCCTACCGAGCCGGTTATAGGGGCAGGCACGCCCGATTCAAGGCCGCACGCGCAATCCGGTGCGCGGGCACGGGCGGTTCAGGTACGCGAAGACACCCGCGCGAGGGCGTCGCCCAGCAGTTCGGCCGTGGCCTGGACCACCGGGATCACCCGCTCGTAGGCCATGCGCGTGGGTCCGATCACGCCGACCGATCCGAGCACGCGGCCGTTGGAGCCGTAGGACGCCGTGACCACCGAGCACCCGTCCAGCGCGGCATGGCCGGATTCCTCGCCGATGAACAATTGCACGCCCTGGGCCTGGGCGCACATTTCCATCAGCTGCAGCATCTCGCGCTTGCGCTGGAAGGCTTCGAACAGCTCGCGCAGGCGGCCGATGTCGGCCATTTCCTCGTAGTCCATCAGGTTGGTCTGGCCGCTGACCAGCACGTCGCCGCCCTCGCCGGTCGGCGCGAACGAGGCCGAGGCCAGCTCCACCGCCGCGCTCAGCATGCGGTTGAGCTCGCTGCCGGCTTCGCGCAGTTCCTCGACCAGCTGGGTACGGATGTCGGCCAGGTGCAGGCCGGCGTAATGGCTGTTGAGGTAATTGGCGGCCCTTTCCAGGGTGGACGCCGACAGCGCGTGGCTCAACTGCACCACGCGGTTCTGCACCTGGTTGTCGGCAAACACCAGGATCACCAGCACCCGCGCGTCGGGAAGCGCCACGAAATCGATGTGCCGCAGCGGAAAATCGCCCTGCCCCGGCACCGTGACCACGCCGACGAAGCGGGTCACCGCCGACAGCAGGCTGGACGTGCTGCTCATGATGTCGCGCGCCGTGGTCGACCGGCCGGACATGGCGTGCCGGAGCCGGGCCATGTCCTGCTCCGACAGCGGGCTGAACTCGACCAGGCTGTCCACGAAAAGGCGCAGGCCGCGCGGCGTGGGGATGCGCCCGGCCGAGGTATGCGGCGACGTCACCAGGCCGATTTCCTCGAGGTCGGCCATGATGTTGCGGATCGTGGCCGGGCTGACGTGCAGCCCCGAGGACTTGGCCAGCGTGCGCGAGCCGACCGGTTCGCCATCGGCCAGGTACTGGGCGATGAGCGACCGCAACAGGCTGCGTGCGCGCTGGTCGATGTCGGGGTTGAAGGACGTGCTCATGAGTCGGACGAATGAGGCTCTCCCGTCATCAATAGTGCCAGACGACGCGATATGCAAGGCACCGGCGTCCGTTATCATCCGCCCATTGCCGTCACCGCAGCCGTCACGACCACCAGGCCATGCTCACTACCCTGTCCGTCCGCCACTTCGCCGTCGTCGAGCAGATCGAAGTCGAATTCGGCCCCGGCATGAGCGTGGTCACCGGCGAAACCGGCGCCGGCAAGTCGCTGCTGGTCGATGCGTTGATGCTGCTGTCGGGCACGCGCGCCGACACCGGCATGATCCGGCCCGGCGCCGACCGTGCCGAGCTGCACGCCGATTTCGACCTCGCCGACCTGGCGGCCGCGCGCCAGTGGCTCGCCGACGAGGACATGGACGACGGCGATGCCTGCCAGTTGCGCCGCGTGATCCGCAGCGACGGCCGTTCGCGCGCCTGGATCAACGGCCGCCCGGCCACGCTGGCCCAGTTGTCGCAACTGGCGCCGCGGATGATGGAAATCCACGGCCAGCACGAACACCAGGCCCTGCTCTCGCGCCAGCACCAGCTCGAATTGCTGGACGCCTTCGCCGGCAACCACGAAACCCTGGAAAAGGTGCGCGCCTGCGCCCTGCGCTGGCGCGAGCTGGGCGCCCGCCGGCGCGCCCTGGCCGGTGGCGGGGACCACCAGCAGCAGATCGAACTGCTGCGTCACGAACTGGACGAGCTGCAGCAATGGGCGCTGCCCGCCGAAGCGCTGGCCGGGCTGGAAGACGACCACCGCCGCCTGGCCAACGCCGGTCGGCTGCTGGAAGGCTGCCAGGGCATCAGCGAGCTCGTCGACGGCGACAGCGAGTTTGCCTTGCAGCACCTGCTGGGACGCGCGCAGACGGAACTGGAGCACCTGGTCGAACTGGACGCCCGCCTCGGCCCCGTGCTGGAACTGGTGACCAACGCCGGCATCCAGCTCGGCGAGGCCCACGGCTCCCTCGCCCGCTACGCCCGCGACGTCGACCTCGACCCGGAACGCCATGCCGAAATCGACGCCCACCTGTCGCACCTGCACGAGCTGTCGCGGCGCCATCGCGTGCCGGCGGCCGAACTGAAGGACAAGGCCGACGCCCTGCAGGCCGAACTGGACGAACTGGAAAACGCCACCGCCACCCTGGACCGCCTGGCCGCTGAACGCGGGCAACTGGAACAGGCCTACGCCGGCCTCGCCGATGCCCTCGGCAAGAGCCGGCGCAAGGCCGCCGCTGCCCTCGGCGACGAGGTCAGCGCCCTGATGCAGGAACTCGGCATGGACGGCGGACGCTTCGAGGTGCAACTGGAAGCGCGCGCCGGCGGCGAGCCCGACCCGCACGGCAGCGAACGCTGCGAATTCCTGGTCAGCGCCAACCCCGGCCAGCCGCCGCGCGCGCTGCGCAAGGTGGCCTCGGGCGGCGAACTGGCGCGCATCAGCCTGGCCATCGAGGTCGCGGCGCTGGGCATGGACAGCGTCGGCACCATGATCTTCGACGAAGTCGACACCGGCATCGGCGGCGCCATCGCCGAGGTGGTCGGCCAGAAGCTGCGTGCCCTGGGCGGGCATCGCCAGGTGCTCTGCGTCACCCATCTGGCGCAGGTCGCCGCGCAGGGCCACGCCCACTTCCGGGTCAGCAAGCACAAGGACGCCGACAGCACCTCTACCATGCTCGCGGCGCTCGACACCGCGGCCCGCCACGACGAACTGGCGCGCATGCTCGGCGGCATCGACATCACCCGCGAAACCCGCGCGCACGCGCGCAAGATGCTGGAACAGGCACAGCAGGACCGCCCGGCCTGATCCACGGGCCGCCCTTGCAGGGAAAAGCCATGGCACACATCGAACTGCTCGAACCGGACATCCCGCTCCCGCGACGCCTGCTGCGCGGCTTCGCCTACCCGGCATCGGGCGCGGGGCTGTTCGTGTGCATCACGCTGGCGCTGTGCTGGTACCTGACCCTGCTGCCCTCGCTGGTCGGGTTCATCGTCACGCTCGTGCTCTACGTCGCGACCTTCGGCTACGCCATCGACAGCATGGTGTCCACCGCCAACGGCTACGCGCGCCTGCCGGAAGTGAGCCTCGAGCGCGCCGGCAGCCCGAAAGGCGTGACCTGCGTGTACGCCCTGGTCTTCCTGGTCGGCACGCTGGTGCCGCACGCGTTCCGGCCCGCGCTGGCATTCGCCGTGCTGGTCATGCCGGCGATGGTCATGTCGCTGGCATTCGACGGCGACTTCCTGCTGGCCGTGAATCCGGCCACGTGGCTGCGCGTCGTCGCGCGCTTCGGACCGGCCTATCTGGTTCCCGTGGCGGGCAACCTCGTCACCCTGGCCGTCATCTGGCTGCTGCTGCCCGTGCGTGCGTGGATGCCCGGCCTGCTGTACCCGCCGGTTTTCGGCTTCTGCTTCGCCTACCTGGTCCTGCTCGACTTTCACTGGATGGGGTTGTGCATCTGGCACTGCCGCGAACGCCTCGGCATGACGCCCGAGGCACCCGGGCTGGCATCCGCCGCCGGCCAGGATGCCGACGAATTGCTGGCCAGCGAGTGCCGAACCATGGCCGAGGACGACCTCGAACAAGCCGCCATCCGCCTGCGCGACCGCATCCGCGAGCGCGCGGCGCCGGCCTCCGTCCACACGCTGTTCCGCGAGCTGGTGCGCAGGATGGGGCGCGACGACGTCCTGCTGGAACATGCCCGGGCCTGGATCACGCAGCTTTGTGCCAATGGCGAGGCGCGCCGGGCCCTCGGCCTGGTGCAGGAATGCCGCGGCATCGATCCCGCATTCAGTCCGGCCACCCTCGACGACAGCGCGACGCTGGCGCACCTGGCCTCGCGCATGGGCATGCGCGACCTGGCATGCCATCTTGCCCGCTCGGTCCTCGAACGCTGGCCGCAGGCGGAGGAAGCGCACCGGCTCAGCGGCATCGCCGGCCGGTCGCAGTAGCCGGCAGGTACAATCGACCCGACACCCGGATGGCGACATGCGCACTTTCACCGACAACCACGGCAAACGCTGGCAGGCCGCGCTGCTGGATGCGTCCTACGGCCACATCATGCTGGTTTTCAGCCCGCTGCAGGGCGAGGGCATCCGCCAGCGGTTGCTGGAGGCGGAAAACCTGGCCGAGGGCGAGGAACAGCTTGCCGCGCTGGACGACGACGGCCTGCTGGCGATGCTGGACGATGCCGACCCGTGGGATCCCGCCGCCGGCTGAAGCTCAGCAGCGCATGGTCGCCGCGGATTCGCGGATGCCCTCGAGGACCGCTTCGTCGAGCCCGACGTTGTTGTGCTCGAGCACGCGCTCGGCGCGGTAGCTGGAACGCACCAGCGGGCCGGACACGACTTCCAGGAAGCCCTTGGCCAGTGCCACCTCGCGGTAACGGTTGAATTCGTCCGGGGTGACGAAACGCTGCACCGGCAGGTGGTTCCGGGTCGGGCGCATGTACTGGCCCATGGTCACCACGTCGACGTCGGCGGCGCGGATGTCGTCCAAGGTGCGGTCGATTTCCTCGTCGGTCTCGCCCAGGCCCAGCATCAGGCTGGTCTTGGTGACCGTCTTCGGCGCGTAGCCCTTGGCGAACTTCAGCACGTCCAGCGTGCGCTCGTAGCCGGCACGCGGATCGCGCACGGGATGGGTCAGGCGCTCGACCGTCTCGATGTTCTGCGCGAAGGTCGCAAGGCCGGCATCCAGCACCGTGGCCACGTGCTCGTGGCTGCCCTGGAAGTCCGGCGTCAGCGCCTCCACGGCCGTTTCCGGCATGCGCTTGTGGATCGCCGTGATGCAGGCGGCGTAATGCCCCGCCCCGGTGTCCGGCAGGTCGTCGCGGTCCACCGAGGTCAGCACCACGTACTTGAGTCCCATCAGCGCGACCGCGTCGGCCACGTTGAGCGGCTCCAGCGGGTCCAGCCAGCCCTGCGGGTTGCCGGTGTTGACCGAGCAGAAACGGCAGGCGCGCGTGCACACCGAACCCATCAGCATCAGCGTGGCGGTGCCGCGGCCCCAGCACTCGGCCAGGTTCGGGCACTTGGACTCGGAGCACACCGTGGACAGCTTGTGCGTGCGCACGATGTCCATCACTTCCTGGTACTTGGCGCCGCTGGGCAGGCGCACGCGCAGCCACGGCGGCTTGCGCCCGGCATCCGGCACCTGGCTGAGCTTGCTGGGCTTGATGCCGTCCATCACCGCCCGCGTGCCCTGCGGGCTGGTGAACTTGGTGCCGGAGGCGGGACGGAGGGGGCGTGGGGAATCGCTCATGCTGTCTCGATCGTGTGAATCATGAAGCACGCGCCGCGTGCACGGCCTATTGTATCGACCTTGCCGGGCTGTTTGTTGACATTGCACCGGATCGGGTCCCGATGCGCAGATGCGTAGGGCGGGCACTGCCCGCCGTCGAATACCCACGCCACGGCGGGCAGTGCCCGCCCTGCGCCTCAGACCGATGCCTGCAGCCAGTCCAGCTCGCTTTCGGCGAAGCCGGCGCGGCGGCGGGCTTCCAGGTTGAAGGGGCCGCGCAAGGCGCCGCGCATGTATTCACCGAGCAGCCGGCGGAAGGTGGTTTCCGGCTCCAGCCCGTCGCGCTCGCAGCACCAGCGGAACCAGCGCGTGCCGGCCTCGACGTGGGCCACTTCCTCGCGCAGGATCACTTCCAGCACGGCCACGGTGGCGGTGTCGCCGGCGCTCCTGAAGCGTTCGATCATGCCCGGCGTGACATCCAGCCCGCGCGCTTCGAGCACGCGCGGCACCAGGGCCATGCGCGCGGTGTCGCTGCCGGCGGTTTTCGCGGCCATTTCCCACAGGCCGTCGTGCGCGTCGAAGTCGCCGTAGGCCACGCCCATGTCGGCCAGGCGCCGGCTGACCAGGGTGAAATGCCGCGCCTCGTCGTTGGCCACTGCCACCCAGTCGCGATGGAAATCGTCCGGCATGCCGCGGAAGCGGTACACCGCGTCCCAGGCCAGGTTGATGGCGTTGAACTCGATGTGCGCCACGGCATGCACCAGCGCGGCGCGGCCCTCGATGGTGCCCAGCGAACGCTTTGGCAGATCACGCGGCGGCACCAGATGCGGCCGCGATGGACGCCCCGGTACGCCGATCGGTTCGGGTACGGGTGCAGCAGGGTCGGCCTTGAGCACGCCGTGCAACACATCCTGCCACGCGGCATGCGTGAGCCGGCATTTCTCGGCCGGATCGGTGCAGTCGAGGCATTGTCTGGCAACGGCGTACAAACTCACGGGTCACGCATTTCCAGGCAGGGCGGGCACTGCCCGCCGTCGTGGGTACCGGGCGGCGGGCAGTGCCCGCCCTGCAGCTTCAGGCACTGCGGCGACGCGCCTTGGCGTCGTCCGAGCGCAGCAGCTCGATCTGCGCCAGATAGGCCGGGTCCACGCCGGTGACGTATTCGCCGGAGAAGCACGAGGTATCGAAATGCTTGAGCTCCTCGTTGCCGTCGGCCACCGCCCATTCGAGGTCGGCCAGGTCCTGGTAGACCAGGCGGTCGGCACCCAGCAGCCGCTGCACTTCCTCGACCGAACGCCCGGCGGCGACCAGTTCCGACGCCGCGGGCATGTCGATGCCGTACACGTTGGGATAGCGCACCGGCGGCGCGGCCGAAGCGAAATAGACCTTCTTCGCGCCGGCTTCGCGCGCCATCTGGATGATCTGCCGCGAGGTGGTGCCGCGCACGATGGAGTCGTCCACCAGCAGCACGTTCTTGCCCTTGAACTCCAGGTCGATGGCGTTGAGCTTGCGGCGCACCGACTTCACGCGCTCGCCCTGCCCCGGCATGATGAAGGTGCGCGCGATGTAGCGGTTCTTGACGAAGCCCTCGCGGAACGGCTTGCCCAGCGCCTGCGCCAGGGTGCTGGCCGCGGTGCGCGAGGTTTCGGGAATGGGAATCACCGCGTCGATGTCGTGCCCGGGCCATTCGCGCAGGATCTTCTCGCCCAGTTTCTCGCCCATGCGCAGGCGCGCCTTGTACACCGACACGTCCTCGATCATCGAGTCCGGCCGCGCCAGGTAGACGTACTCGAAAATGCACGGTGCATGCACCGCCCCCTCGGCGCACTGGCGCGAGGTCATGCGGCCGTTCTCGCTGACGAACACCGCCTCGCCGGGCGCCACGTCGCGCAGCAGCGTGAAGCCGAGCACGTCCAGGGCCACCGATTCGGAAGCCACGCAGTATTCGCGGCCCTGTGGCGACACGCGCTCGCCCAGCACCAGCGGGCGGATGCCGTGCGGGTCGCGGAACGCCAGCAGGCCGTAGCCGACGATCTGCGCGATGCAGGCGTAGCCGCCGCGCGCGCGCGCGTGCACGCCGGCCACGGCCTTGAACATGTTGTCCGGCGCCAGGCTCATGCGCTCCTGGATCTGCAGTTCGTGCGCCAGCACGTTGAGCAGCACCTCCGAATCGGAGTCGGTGTTGATGTGACGGCGGTCGTCCTCGAACAGCTCGCGTCGCAGGGCCTCGGTGTTGACCAGGTTGCCGTTGTGCGCGAACGCGATGCCGTAGGGCGAGTTGACGTAGAACGGCTGCGCCTCGCCGGCTTCCTCGTCGCCGCCCGCCGTGGGATAGCGGCAGTGGCCGATGCCGATGCGGCCCAGCAACTTGCTCATGGCCTTCTGCGTGAACACGTCGCGCACCAGCCCCTTGCCGCGGTGCAGGTGCATCCGCTCGCCGTCGCCGGTGGCGATGCCGGCGGCATCCTGGCCGCGGTGCTGCAGGACCGTCAAACCGTCGTAAAGTGCCGGCGCCACGTTATGGGTGCCGACGATGCCAATGATTCCGCACATGAAATGATCCGCTTGGGGACCCGTCAATTATCGCGCGAATGCGCTTCCGGATCGAGTCCGGCCGCACGCGGCGGCGGCGTGCTCGACGCCGTCGCCGGCCGGCGCCCGGCCAGCGCGCCGGTGATGCGCGCCGACACGTCCGACAAGTGCCGCGGCAGGTCGCCGGCCACCGGCGCGGCATCGATGTGCGGCGTGGACGGCGTGTGCGGGTGCAGGTAGCGCCGCACGCCCTCCGGCAGGTGCCGGCCCAGCCAGTCGGCCGTGCCGATGAAGGTGGGAAGCAGGCGCGACTGGTGCCACCACGGGTCGCGCGTGAACGGCGTGAAGCCGAGCAGGAACACCAGCAGCGCCACCAGCAACACGCCGCGCGCCAGGCCGAACACCATGCCCAGCATGCGGTCGCTGCCGGAAAGCCCGGTGCCCTCGACCAGCCTGGCGATCACGAACTTGACCAGCGCGCCGAGGACGAGCACCGCCACGAAGCACAGCACGTAGCCGAGGATGATGCGGATCGAGGGCTGCTCGATGCTGCCCTCGAAGGCCGTGGCCACGCGCGGGCCGAACGCCCACGCCACCCAGAACGCCGCCGCCCAGATCGCCAGCGCCAGCACCTCGGAAATCAGCCCGCGCCACAGCCCGACCAGCACCGACAGCGCCAGCACGGCCAGGATGACGTAGTCGGCCCAGTTCATGGCACCGAAACGACCACGCCGTTCAGGCGCGGGAACTTGCCCTTCAGGCGCTTCTGCACGGACAGCGCGTCGGAGCGCCGGGCCTGCGGCCCCACGCGCACCCGCCACAGGGTCTGGCCGCCGGACTTGACGTCGTCCACGTAGCCGTCGAAACCGGCCGCGCGCAGCTTGTCGCGCAAGCGGTCGGCATCGGCCCGCTTGCTGTAGGCGACCACCTGCACGGCCCAGCCGCCGGCACGATCGGCAGCCGGTGCCCTGGACGGCCTGGCCGGGGCATTGCTGCCCTGGTCGGCGGGCGAGGACAGCAATTCGGCCGGGGCGTGCGGCAGGGCCGAAGCCAGTTTCAGGCGCGCGCTTTCGGCGGCGGCGCGGCTGTCGAACGGCCCCACGTTGACCCGCGCGGCCGGCTTGCCGTCGATGTCGACGCCCTGCAACTGCACCGGATAGCCGAGTTTTTCCACCTTGGCCATCAGATCGGCGGCATTGGCCTTGTCGGCGTAGGCACCCAGGGTGACCAGGTAACGGCCCACCGCCGCCCTGCCGGGGTCGTCTTCGGGCGCGGCGTCCGCCTCCGCGGCACCGGCGGAAGGCTGTCCGGCGGCGGACGGCGCAGCGGCCTGCCGCGCCGGCTCCGTTTCGCCGGAAGAAGCGGCATCGGGAGCCGGCTGCGCAGCCGGCTGCTCCGGCGCCGCATCCGGCCGGACCTCGGGCGGCACGCGCGAGGCGATGTCGACGGTGGCCAGCCTGTCGTTCGAAACGGGCGCGGACGCCGTGGTCCGGGCCGACGGCGGGGCCACGCTGAGGGTGCGTGTCCGGAGCGTCTCGTCGGGCGCCTGCGGGATGTCCAGGCTGATGCTCTGGCTGCCCCCGCCGCCCGGCTTGCCGGAGAAAAACAGCGGCACGACGATCACCAGAAGCGCGATCAGGACGACCGCGCCGAGCAGACGGGTTTTGAGGGCTGGATGCATGACACCTGCAGGCTGATGGGCTCGTCCGGCATCATATCCGGAATGCCTTCCGGTGGCAGGCTCCGGCGCGCGGCCCGTACATCAGGCGGTCATCGGCCGACTTCTTCCAGCACCGCGGAGACCACGAAAAACGAGCCGAAGGCGATGATCGCGTCCTGCGCGCCGGCCTGCTGGTTGGCGGCCCGCCAGGCAGCGGCCACGTCGGCATGGGCGTCGACGTCCGCCTGCGGCAGGGATTCGGCGAACCGCGTCGCCAGGTCGTCCACCGGCAACCCGCGCGGGGACGCGGCTTCCAGCCCGCCCAGGTGCCAGTGCGCGACGCGTGGCCCCAGCGCCGCCAGCACGCCGGCCACGTCCTTGTCGTCGAGCGCGCCGTACACCGCGTGCACCCGGCCGGCCACGCGGCGCGCGTCCAGCCAGTCGGCCAGCACCCGCGCGGCCTGCGGATTGTGGGCCACGTCCACGACCCGCTCCGGGGCATGCCCGACATGCTGCAGGCGACCCGGCAGGCGGGCACGGCGCAACCCCTCGACCAGGACCGGCGCCGACCACGGCAGGCGTTCGCGCAAAGCGTGCAGCACGGCCACCGCCGCCGCGGCATTGGCCTGCTGGCAAGGCGCCTCCAGCGGCAGCACGGGCAGGTCCAGGCGGCTGCCGTCCCGGTGCCACCAGGTCGCGGCAGCGCCGGTGCCTTCGACGCCGAAGTCCTTCCCGGCGCGCTGGATCCGTGCGCCGATGCCGGCCAGCGCGTCCAGCAGCCCCTGCGGCGGATCGCTCTCGCCGATGACCGCCGGACGCCCGGCCCGGGCGATACCGGCCTTTTCGCGGCCGATGTTGTCGCGGTCCGGGCCCAGCCACTGCATGTGGTCCAGGTCGATCGTGGTGATCACGACCGCGTCGGCATCGACGATGTTGGTGGCATCCAGGCGGCCGCCCAGGCCGACTTCCAGCACCATGGCATCCACGCCCCGTGCGGCGAAGATGTCCAGCGCGGCGAGGGTGGCGAACTCGAAATAGGTCAGCGGAATCTCGGCCCGCGCCACCTCGATGCGCTCGAACGACGCGCACAGCGCCGCGTCGGAAACCTGCTCGCCGTTCACGCAGATGCGCTCGTTGTAGACGCGGATGTGCGGCGACAGGTGACTGCCCACCTCCAGACCCGTGGCGTGCAGCATCGCGGTCAGGAAGGCCACTGTCGAACCCTTGCCGTTGGTGCCGCCGACGGTGATCGCCAGCGGCGCGCGCGGCGAACCCATGCGCTGCCAGACCGTGCGGATGCGGTCCAGGCCCA
>CAZBZD010000045.1:0-11799 GCA_964496295.1 uncultured Rhodanobacteraceae bacterium
TGTAGCCACCGGGGCCGGAGCCCAGCACCACGACCTGGCATTCGATGTCGGCCTTCCGGCCGCTGTCGTCTGCACCCTTCGGCGCCTGCTTTTTCCCCTCTCCCGCCGGGAGAGGAGCCTGCCCCGAGCTTGTCGAAGGGTGCCCCGAAGGGGCGGACGGGGGTTCGCTCTTGCCGGAAGACTTCGCCTCGGACGCACCCTCGCCCTCGTTCCCTCTCCCGGCGGGAGAGGGAGGTTTGCTTTCGGCACCGCCGGCTTTTTCGTCCGCGCCGGCATCGTCGGCTTCCAGCACCACGATGACCGTGCCCTCGGACACCTCGTCACCCTCGGACACCTTCACTTCCTTGACGGTACCGGCGGCCGTGGAAGGCACTTCCATGGTGGCCTTGTCCGACTCCAGCGTGACCAGGCCCTGCTCCTTCGAAACGCTGTCGCCGGCGGAAACCATCACCTCGATCACCGGCACGTTGTCCATGCCGATGTCGGGCACCTTCACTTCGATCGTGTTCGCCATGGTCGCCTCCTTACACCAGGATCCGGCGCAGGTCGCCCAGCACCCTGGCAAGACAGGCGACGAAGCGCGCCGCGGCGGCGCCGTCGATGACGCGGTGGTCGTAACTCAGCGACAGCGGCAGCATCAGGCGCGGCTGGAATTGCTCGCCGTCCCAGACCGGCGCCATGCGGCTGCGCGAAACGCCGAGGATGGCCACCTCCGGCGCGTTGACGATCGGCGTGAACTTGGTGCCGCCGATGCCGCCCAGCGAGCTGATGGAGATGCAGCCGCCGGACATGTCGGCCGGGCCGAGTTTCTTGTCGCGCGCCTTCTTCGAGATTTCGCCCAGCTCCACGGCCAGTTCCAGCAGCCCCTTCTTGTCGCAATCGCGGATCACCGGCACCACCAGGCCGTCCGGCGTGTCCACGGCGATGCCGATGTGGAAATATTTCTTGAGGATCAGCTTCTCGCCGTCCTCGCTCAGCGAGGCGTTGAACTGCGGATACTGCTTGAGCGCCGCGACCATGGCCTTGATCAGGAACACCAGCGGCGTGACCTTCACGTCCGGGTTTTCCTTGCCCAGCTGCTTGCGGAACGCCTCCATGTCGGTGATGTCGGCGTCGTCGTGCTGGGTGACGTGCGGGATCATCGCCCAGTTGCGCGCCAGGTTGGCGCCGGAAATCTTCTTGATGCGCGACAGCGACTGCTCCTCGATTTCGCCGAACTTGGAGAAATCGACCTTCGGCCACGGCAGCAGGTCCAGCCCGTTGCCGCCACCGGCGGACGCGCCCGGACGCGCGCCCGAAGCCAGCGCGTGCTTGACCCAGGCCTGCACGTCCTCGCGCGTGATGCGGCCCTTGCGCCCCGACCCGTCGACCTGCGTGATGTCCACGCCCAGCTCGCGCGCAAAGGCGCGCACGGCGGGGCTGGCGTACGGCGCCTCGCCCGGCACGTGCAGCTTGCCCGGCTCGACCGGCGGCTGGCCGGGGCCGCGGCGCGTTTCGGACGGCGCCGGCGCGGGGGCCTGTTTTTCCTGCCGGTCCCGTTCCTGCCCGTCCGCGTTCTTTTCGTCGTCCTGCTCCGTCTTGCCGTCATCCTTGCCGGACGCGTCATCGGCGGCGGGCTTTTCGTCGGCGGACTCGTCCGGCGAGGCCTCGTCGGTCTTGCCGGTTTCCGCGTCGTCGTCCGCCGACGCGGATTCCTCGACCAGCGCGATCACCGAGCCCTCGGCGACCTCGTCGCCCTCGGATACCTTGACTTCCTTCACCGTGCCCGCGAACGGCGCCGGCACTTCCATCGTGGCCTTGTCCGATTCCAGCGTGACCAGCCCCTGGTCCTTGTCCACCGTGTCGCCGGGCTGGACCAGGATTTCGATCACCGGCACATTGTCGAAACCGCCGATATCCGGAACTTTGACTTCTTTGGCTGCGGCCATGGGGCCTCCTTCAGGGGTGACAGACGCGCCATGGGCGGCGACACGGGGAACGTCCATGATAATCCCTCCGCGCCGTCTTGTTGACCCGTCGGGCGGCACGGGCATGACCTTTGTCCTGCCCGCGGCATGACCTGTGCACCATGCCCGGCCCGGCCGCTCCGGGCTATGATGCGCCCGGGGTGTCGCCGCCGGCGACCGGGAATACACATGAGGGAACACGCATGCTGACCATCCGCAACCTGTCCAAGACCTACGGCAACGGCGTCCGGGCACTCAAAGACGTGTCGCTGGACATTCCGCGCGGGATGTTCGGCCTGCTCGGGCCCAACGGCGCCGGCAAGTCGACGCTGATGCGCACCATCGCCACGCTGCAGGATCCGGACAGCGGCAGCATCGAACTGGACGGCCGGGACCTGCTGGCCGACAAGATCGCCACGCGGCGCCGGCTCGGCTACCTGCCGCAGGATTTCGGCGTGTATCCCAAGGTGTCGGCGCAGGACATGCTCAACCACCTGGCCGTCCTCAAGGGCGTGACCCACGGCAAGGAACGCAAGGCGCTGGTCGAGGCCCTGCTCAACCAGGTCAACCTGTGGGACAAGCGCTGGATGAAGCTGGGCGGCTATTCCGGCGGCATGCGCCAGCGCTTCGGCATCGCCCAGGCGCTGATCGGCGAACCGGAACTGATCATCGTCGACGAACCCACCGCCGGCCTCGACCCGGCCGAGCGCAACCGTTTCCTCAACCTGCTGGCCGAGATCGGCGAGCGCGTGGTGGTGATCCTGTCCACGCACATCGTCGAGGACGTCACCGACCTGTGCCCGCGCATGGCCATCATCGGCCAGGGCCAGGTGCTGCAGACCGGCGAGCCGCACGAGGCCATCGCCGCGCTGGAAGGCCGGGTCTGGCGGCGCAGCATCGAACGCACGCAACTGGCCGACTACCAGGCCCGCATGACCGTCCTGTCCACGCGCCTGGCCGCCGGCGAGACCATCATCCACGTGCTCGCCGACGCGGCTCCCGGGGAAGGTTTCACGGCCGTCGCGCCGGACCTGGAAGACGTGTATTTCGGCCAGCTGCAGCAACAGGCCGCCCCCGCCGACACCGCGCAAGCGGCGTAAAGGAGCCGTCATGTTCAAGGAAATCTTCGGGTTCGAGCTGCGCCAGCAGCTCAAGGGACCGCTGCTGTGGTTCTTCGTGGCCATCTTCTTCTTCGGCGCGCTGGCGCTGGTCAGCTCGCCGGCGATCAAGATCGGCAGCGCCGTCGGCAACGTACACCTCAACGCGCCGATGGTGGTTGCCAACCTGGCGGTGATGTTCGCGTTCCTGGGCACGCTGTTCGTGGTGGTGTTCGTGACCGGCGCGCTGCTGCGCGACTTCGAGCAGAACACCGCCGAAACCCTGTTCAGCACGCCGGTCTCGCGCGGCGCCTACCTCGGCGGGCGCGTGGCCGCGAGCTTCCTGGTCGTGCTGCTGGTCGTCGGCGCGGCGCTCGTCGGCGCCTTCATCGGCATGCTGATGCCGTGGATCGACGCGGCGCGCGTCGGGCCGGTGACGGCGACGCCGTGGCTGTGGACCTTCGGCGTGATCCTGGTGCCGGACGTGCTGTTCGTCACCGCCCTGCTGTTCGCGCTGGCCGCGGCCACGCGCTCGCTGCTGGCCACGTTCATCGGCATCATCGTCCTGGTGGTGCTGCGCAGCGTGGCCAACGCGCTGATGCAGGGCATCGACAACCACACCGTGGCGGCGCTGCTCGACCCCTACGGCGCGCAGGCCGTCGGCGCCGTCACCCGCTACTGGACCGCGCACGCCTACAACACGCAACTGCCGCCGCTGGACGGCCTGCTGCTCGGCAACCGCCTGCTCTGGCTGGGCGTGACCGTGGCCCTGTTCGTGGCCGGCTTCGCGCTGTTCCGCACCCAGCGCGAGGGGCTGAAATTGTCCTGGCCCCGGCGGCGCCGCGCGCGCAAGGCACCCGCCGCGACGGCGCCCGCCGTGCTGGCGGTGCCGCGCGTCGGCATGCACCACGGCTGGCGCGCGCAATGCCGGCAGATGCTGTCGGTGGCCGCCATGGACCTCGGCAACATGACGCGCGGGGTGCTGTTCATCATCATGCTGCTGCTCAGCCTGGCCCTGCTGACGGCGGTGCTGCTGATGAACGGCAAGATCTACGGCACGCCGGTGTACCCGGTGACCCACTTGATGGTCACCGACATCCGGGGCGCGTTCTCGCTGTTCCTGCTGATCGTGCTGGCGTTCTACGCCGGCGAACTGGTCTGGCGCGACCGCGCGCTCAAGGCGCACGAAGTCAACGACGCCCTGCCCGCGCCCGACTGGGCCGCGCTGGGAGGCAAGGCGCTGGCGCTGGCCGTGGTCACGCTGGTGTTCCTGGCCGTGGGCGCGCTGGCCACCATCGCCTTCCAGCTCTTCCACGGCTACACCCACATCCAGCCGGGCCTGTACGCCAGCGGGCTGGCGCTGGCCGCGGTCGGCTTCATCCTGATCGGCGTGCTGGCGCTGGTGCTGCAGACCCTGGCCAACAACAAGTACGTGGGCTACCTGCTGTTCGTGCTGTTCCTGGTCATGCAGGGCCTGATGGGCTACCTGGACTGGGAACAGAACCTCTACCGGTACGCCGACGGGCCGCGCGTCCCCTATTCCGACCTCAACGGCTACGGGCACTTCCTCGCCGGCGCGCTGTGGTTCGACCTCTACTGGGTCCTGTTCGCCGTGGCGCTGCTGGTGCTCGCGTGCCTGTTCCGCCTGCGCGGCACCGACAAGGGCCGGCGTTGGCGCACCGCACGCATGCGCCTCGCCCGGCGTCCGACATGGATCACGCTGGCCGTTTCCCTGCTGGCGTTCGCGGCATGCGGCGGCTGGCTCTACTACAACACCAACGTGCTCAACAACTACACGTCGCCGGACACGGCCAAGCAGGAGCGCGCCGACTACGAAAAACTCTACGCCAGGTATGCCGGCGCGCCGCAGCCGCGCATCACCGCCACCAGCACCCGCGTCGACATCTACCCGTACCGGCGCAAGCTGCGCATGCACGTCAGCTACACGCTGACCAACAAGCACGACAAGCCCATCGACACGCTGTACGTGAACTGGAACACCACGCTCGATCCCGAGCACCTGGAATTCGCTCCGCACGACACGGTAAAGAACGACAAGCGCCTGGGCTTCAGCATCTACAAGCTGGACCGGCCGCTGGCGCCGGGCGCGTCGATGACGTTCTCCTTCGACCTCGCCTCCACGCCGCACGGCTTCAGCAACAACCCCGGGGGACTGGATTTCGCCCTGGTGCACAACGGCACCTTCTTCAACAACATGCACCTGTTTCCCAGCTTCGGCTACAACCCCCGGTTCGAACTCGACGACAAGGAAGACCGGCACAAGTACGGGCTGAAGCCGAAGCCGCGCATGCCACCGCTGAGCGGGGACCCGAAGGCCCGCGCCAACACCTACATATCCAACGATTCGGACTGGATCCGTCTCGACTCGGTGGTGTCCACCGCGAAGGACCAGGTGGCGCTGGCGCCCGGCAAGCTGGTGAAGACCTGGGTCAAGGACGGCCGCCGCTACTTCCACTACCGCACCGAGGCGCCGATCCTCGACTTCTACACCTATCTCTCAGGCAAGTGGAAGGTCAGGCACGCGACCCACGATGGCGTCCGCATCAGCATCTACTACAACCCGGCACACGCCTGGAACGTGGACGACATGATGGACTCGGCCAAGGCCTCGCTGGACTACTACGACGCGCACTACACGCCGTACCAGTTCAAGTACCTGCGCATCATCGAGATCCCCAACTACCACGGCTTCGCGCAGTCCTACGCCGGCACCATCGCGTTTTCCGAGGGCATCGGCTTCATCGCCGACGTCAAGGGCGAGGGCGACATCAACTACCCGTTCTACGTGACCGCGCACGAGATCGCGCACCAGTGGTGGGCGCACCAGGTCATCGGCGCCAACATGCAGGGCGCGACCATGCTCAGCGAATCGCTGGCGCAGTACTCGGCGCTGATGGTGATGAAGCACCGCTACGGTGCCAACGCGATGCGCAAGTTCCTCAAGTACGAGCTGGACAAGTACCTCGTCCACCGCATCACCGACAAGGGCGGGGAAACGCCGCTGGGCAAGGTCGAGGGGCAGGCCTACATCCGCTACAACAAGGCCTCGGTGATCTTCTACGCCCTGCAGGACTACATCGGCGAGGACGTGATCGACGGCATCCTGAAGCAGTTCCTCGAAGCCAAGGGCTTCCAGCAGCCGCCCTACACCACCTCGAAGGAATTCGTCGAGGCGCTCAAGGCCGGCACCGGCGGCAAGTGGAACCACCTGATCGACGATTCGTTCTGGAAAATCACCCTGTACGACAACCGCGTGGTCTCGGCCCGCGCCAAGAAGCTGGCCGACGGCAAGTACCGGGTCACCATGAAGGTGCACGCGGCCAAGTACTACGCCGATGCCAAGGGCAAGCAGACCCGCGCCAAGATGAACATCCCCGTGGACATCGGCGTGTTCGCCAGGGCGCCCGACGGCATCGAGGGCCACGAGAAGGTGCTGTACCTGGCCAAGCGCAAGGTCGCCGACGGCGACGGCACCATCACGCTGACGGTGAGCGGCAAGCCGTACGAGGTCGGCATCGATCCCTACAACGAGCTGGTCGACCGCAACTCGGGCGACAACCGCAAGCAAGTGAGTTTCGGGAAATGAGCCGGCGCGGGTCCACGGCGGGCAGTGCCCGCCCTACCCGATAGGTCGGGCAAAACGGGCACGACGGGCAGGCGGGTGTCGGCCTTCGCGAAATGCTTCATCCGTGCGACGGCCGGCCACAAGACAGGCAGGGCGGGCACTGCCCGCACGCAGGCTCTGCCCATGCCGGGGCGGCTCGGCAAGCCATGCCCGCCCGGTTCCGGAACGCCGTCGAGGCGATGCCGGCCGATCAATGGTCCGGCGACGACGGCCCCGCGCTCAGCAGGTTCAGCCGGACCCCGCCGGGCAAGCGCGCATCGAGGTTGTTCTCGAGCCGGTCCATCCTGCGCACCGACGGGCACAGGGCGCGGATGCGCGGCTCGAGCGCGGCGAGCTTGTGGCGGATGCGCGAACGCAGGTCCCCGGCCATGTGCGCGGCCTGGTCGCGCAGTTCCGATGCCTTGTCGAGATCGCCGCTGACGGCCACCTGTATCGACCGCTGCAGCAGGTCGCCGGCCAGCAGGGGAACCAGCGTCATCACGTGCCGGTCGAGGTACTGCCGGAACGCCGGCCCGTGCCAGTCGTGCGTGCTGTCGCTGCGCCGGATGCGCGCCTTGAGGTCGGCGGCGACCGCATCCAGGCGCGCATCCAGCTCGCCGCTGGCGGCCAGTTGCGGCTCCGAGGCGCGGGCCTGCTCGCGCACCGCCTCGGCCGCCAGGTCCACGCCCCGCACGGCAATCGCCCTGACCTTCGGCTCCAGCTCCGCGGCGGTGCGCTCGAAGGCCGCCATGCGTCCGCGGTCGGCGGCATCCAGCGTCACCGCCACGCCGTCGGCCACCAGCCGGCCGTCATGCACGCGCACGCGCTTCGGCGCCGGCCCGGCACGATTGAAAAGCAGGCCGTCGGAAGTCAGCGTGAGGTCGTAGCTGCTGTCGACCCGGCACACGTTCAGGTCTTCCTGCGCCGGGGTCGCCTGCCACGGCATCAGGGCCGCCAGCGCCGTCGCCATCATGATCGAGACGCGCATCGATTTTCCTCTTGCACGGGTCCGCGGGCAGCTTGAGGCGATGCGCGTCAATGGCGGCTGAATCAACGGCGCCTGAATGCGCGCCCGCTACTCGCCGCGGCGCCGGGCGAAGCCGGCGCGCACCGCGGGCACGCCCAGGCGCCAGGCCAGCCAGGCCAGCACCCCTACGCCGATCGCCTTGAGGATGATGGCCACCAGGTAGCTGCGACGCATCCGCGCCAGCAGCGCCTGCCCGGCATCGCCGAGCCCGGCGAACGCGGCATCGCTGCCGTCGAGGTTGCCCCAGTGCAGCGCCATCATGACCGCCGTCACCAGCAGCCACAGCGCCAGCCCCGCCGCCAGCACCCGCAGCACGGGCCGCGCCCAGCGCCGGTACAGCAGGGTCCCGGCGCTGGCCGTCACGGTCACGCAGGCGACCACCAGATAGACGATGTCCCAGGCCAGCATGCCGGCCAGCGCGCCCTGCGCGTCGCCCTCGACCCGGCGCAGCATGCCGGCCACGCGCCAGGCATGCATGCTGTACTGGAGGATGCCGAAAACGGCCAGCAGCAGCACGATCCAGACCGCGATCCGCCAGGCCTCGGGCCGGAAACGCGACGGGGTGGCGGCGGGAGACAACGGGGGCATGGGACGATTCCGGTGGCGAAACAGGCCGCCAAGTGTACAGACAAGCCGGCACCCGCCCGCATGCCGTTCGGGCACACGGGCGGGTGCCGTCTGCGCCGGACTTGTTCAGAGGTTCCTCAGCGGCGGCTGATCGTGAACTTGCTGACGTCCACGCCCAGGTTCACGCCTTCCCCGGTGCCGGCCAGCGCCAGCGACACGTCGCCCTTGGTCAGCGCCTGCGCCGACCCGGACTTGACCACGCCGGCATGGGCGCTCCCGGCCGCGTAGCTGCCCAGCACGTCGGAGATTTCGTGCACGTCGCTGAAGGTGCCCGAGCCGTCGTCGACATGCCATTTTCCGGCCGTCAGGCCGCCGCCGCGGACCTTGATGGTCACCGGCATCGACTGGCCGTTTTCGCAATGGACCACGCCATGGCCGTCGGCGTGCTTGTAGATCACCGACCAGCCGGTCAGCGCGAACGTCATCGAGCAATCCAGCTCGGCGTGCGTCATTTCCGCCGTGCTCTGATGCTCGGACGTGGTGCTGCAACCCGCGAATGCCGCCACGGACAGGGCGCACACGCCCGCCAGGACCAGACTCTTTTTCATCACGACCTCCTCGCTGTGCGAATGACGGGGCAAGTCTGGAACACGCGACCTGAACCCAGGGGCTATCCGGCGGCCCCCGCGCATCGCGTTCATGTTCTTGAATCCTCGCCCAACAAGACCGGCAAAGCGGGGCATAATGGTCGCGTCCGGTCCCGGCAGCGAGGTGCCCCATGATCAAGCGAACACTGGTCGGCTACGACGGTTCGGCATCGGCGAAGCGCTGCTTCCGCTTCGCGCTGGACCTGATGCGCGCCACCGGCGGCCACGTGCACGTGGTCTCGGTCCTGCGCGTCACCGAAGGCGGCCCGGAAGCCTGCGCCATGATGATGACCGACGAGGGCTCGCGCCACGTCGACGAGCTGAAGGCCGAGCTGGCCGCGCTGGCCCCGGACGACACCGACCTTTTCGACGCCGAGTTCGTCTACGGCTCGCCCGGCGACGTGCTGCTGGCGCAGGTGCGGCAGCACGACATCGACCACATCGTCATCGGCCACACCGAACGCGGCGCCCTGCTGCGCTGGCTGCTGGGCTCGGTCTCGGGCGACATCATCGCCCGCGCGCACGTCCCGGTGACCGTGGTTCGCTGAACGCCGCCCCGCCGTCGTGACCCGCATCAGGGTCGCGCGCACCGGGCAACAGTGCGCTTGTCCTATGATGGGGTGATGGTTCACGCCGACCGGCAAGGTGCTTGCCGCATGCAGAGGAGACCGCCTTGGATTCCGCCACTTCGCTGCCCTGGACACTCGACAGCATCGACTTTTCGCGCATCGACACCGATCGCATCCGCGCCGACGACGACCTGATGTGCCTGCTGTGCGCCTCGGCCTTCATCGAAAGCGGCTCGGACCTGTACACCCACAACCTGGTCGAGCACTACGACGGCGACGCCGAGGTGCAGGCCTGGCTCAGCGACCACTGGGAGCACGAGGAACTGCAGCACGGCCGCGCCCTGGCCACCTACGTGTGCCACGTCTGGCCCGACTTCGACTGGGATGCCGCCTTCGCCAGCTTCTTCGGCGAATACTCCAGCGTCTGCACCACCGAGGAACTGGAACCCTCGCGCTGCCTGGAAATGGCCGCCCGCTGCGTGGTCGAGACCGGCACCGCGACCCTCTACCGCGCCATCCACGAAGCCACCGACGAGCCGGTGCTGAAGGAGCTGACCCGGCGCATCAAGAGCGACGAGGTGCGCCACTACAGCTACTTCTACCGCTACTTCCGCAAGTACCAGGACGAACGGCGCCACGGCCGCATGGCGGTGCTGCGCACGCTGTGGAAGCGCCTGCGCGAGATCGGCAACGAGGACGGCGACATCGCGCTGCGCCACGTGTTCAAGTTCCGCCATCCCGAGTACCTCGCGGACCAGGCCACCTTCCGCCAGGCCAGCGACCGCATCTACGGTTTCGTGCGCCACAACCTGTCGGCGCAGATGGCGATCAAGATGATGCTCAAGCCGCTGGACCTGCCGCCGCGCATCCACGCCGGCGTGCAGCCGCCGCTGACCTGGGCGGTGACGCGCTTCGCGTTGCATTGACGAGACGGCCCCACTCCGCCGCAATGCGCAGCGGGCACTGCCCGCCCTGCGCTGCCGTGCCGAATTTGATACGGATCGAGACCTGTTTCGGGTTAGGCTTGCCAATCGGGATGTATCTAAATACTATACCGTTTAGTTCAATTATTTGCGGCCGAATGCATGCCAGACGACACGGCAACCGCCCCCGCGCATGACGATCCGGTCATCGTCGTGGATGGCCTGAACAAGACCTACGCCACCGGCTTCACCGCCCTCCAGGACATCCACCTGACGGTCCGTCGCGGCGAGATCTTCGCCCTGCTCGGCCCCAACGGCGCCGGCAAGACCACGCTGATCAGCATCATCTGCGGCATCGTCAACCCGAGCCGCGGCAGCATCGCCGTGGACGGCCACGACGTGATCCGCGACTGGCGCGTCACCCGCTCGAAAATCGGCCTGGTGCCGCAGGAACTGAAAACGGACGCCTTCGAAACCGTGCGGGACACCGTGCGCTTCAGCCGCGGCCTGTTCGGCAAGGCGCCGGACGACGCCTACCTGGAGCAACTGCTCCGGGACCTGTCGCTGTGGGACAAGCGCGACAACAAGATCCTGATGCTGTCCGGCGGCATGAAGCGCCGCGTGATGATCGCCAAGGCGCTCTCGCACCAGCCCGAGGTATTGTTCCTGGACGAGCCCACCGCCGGCGTCGACGTCGAGCTGCGCCGCGACATGTGGCGGATGGTGCGGCGCCTGCGCGAATCGGGCGTGACCATCATCCTGACCACGCACTACATCGAGGAAGCCGAGGACATGGCCGATCGCGTCGGCGTGATCCACAGGGGCAAGCTGATCGTGGTCGACGACACCGCCTCGCTGATGGGCAAGCTCGGCAAGAAACAGCTGCGCCTGCAACTGCTCGAACCGGTCACCGCGCTGCCGGATTCCCTGTCGGGTTACGGGCTGGAGCTCAACGGCGACGGCAGCGAGCTGGTCTACACCTACGACTCGCAGGGCGAGCGCACCGGCATCACGCCGCTGCTGCGCGACCTGGCCAACGCCGGCATCGGCTTCAGCGACCTCAGCACGCGCCAGGACTCGCTGGAGCAGATCTTCCTCGACCTCGTGAAGGAGGCCGCATGAACCTGTACGGCATCCGCGCCATCTACAAGTTCGAAATGGCACGCACCGGGCGCACGCTGATGCAGTCCATCGCCTCGCCGGTGATCTCCACCGTGCTGTATTTCGTGGTGTTCGGCGCCATCGGTTCGCGTATCACCAGCGTGCAGGGCGTCAGCTACACGGCGTTCCTGATTCCCGGCCTGGTGATGCTGTCGCTGCTGATGCAGAGCGTCTCCAACGCCTCGTTCGGCATCTATTTCCCGAAGTTCGTCGGCACCATCTACGAGGTGCATTCGG
>CAZBZD010000046.1:0-11786 GCA_964496295.1 uncultured Rhodanobacteraceae bacterium
CCGGATTGCCGCACCTCATGCCGGGCAATGCCCGACCTGTCCGGACAATCGCCACGCGCGACGTGTGCTACAAAGACACCATCTGGCAGCCTTCCATTCCCCGAATGAACGACCCGGCTTCGATCTGGCAACGCCTGCGCGCGAAATGGAACCGTCGCAAACCCGACGACGCCGATGACCCGGTCGGCCCGGCGGCATCCTCCGCAAACGCGCAGACGCGTGTCACCGACAGCCTGCGCGCGCTGCTGGACGACCCGAACATCCCGCCGGCGTTGCGCCAGGAACTGGCCGGCGAATTCGCGCGCGTCGAGCGCATGCTGCGCAAGCTGGAAAGCGGCGAACTGCACGTGGCGGTGTTCGGCCGCGTGTCCGCCGGCAAGTCGGCCCTGTGCAACGCGCTGCTGGGACGCGAGGCGTTCGAGGTCGGCGTCCTGCACGGCACCACCAGCGAGGCCGCGCACGCGGAACTGGACGAAGCCAATGCTTCCGGCCTGGTCCTGATCGACACCCCCGGCATCAACGAGCTCGACGGCGAGGCACGCGAACGCCTGGCTTTCGACGTGGCCGAAGTCAGCGACCTGGTGGTATTCGTCTGCGACGGCGATCTCACCCGCGACGAGCAGGATGCGCTGGAAACCCTGGCGCGCACGCAACGCCCGTTGCTGCTGGCGCTGAACAAGGCCGACCGCTACGGCGAGGACGAACGCGCCGATCTGCTGGATCGCCTGCGCGAGCGCACGCAGGGCCTGGTGCGTCCGGAAAACGTCGTGGCCACCAGCGCCCTGCCTTCGCCGCAACGACGCGTGACACTCGATGCGCAGGGCCGCGAACACGAACGACTCGATGCGCAGGCACCCGACGTCGCCGCCCTGCGCGAACGCCTGCTGGCGATCGCCGCGCGCGAAGGCAAGTCACTGTCGGCGATCAACGCCGGCCTGTTCGCCGGCCGCCTCGGCGACCAGGTCAATGCGCGCATCGCCGAAACCCGCCGCAGCGTCGCCACCAAGGTGATCCGCCAGTACTGCATCGCCAAGGGCGTGATGGTGGCGCTGAACCCGGTCCCGGTCGCCGACCTGCTGGCCGCCGCCGGCCTGGATGCGGCGATGGTGGTGCAGTTGTCGCGCGTCTACGGCATGCCGCTGACGCGCAACGAATCGGGCCGCCTGGTGGTCACCATCTGCGCGCAGCTCGCGGCGCTGATGGGCGCCGTGTGGGGCATGCACCTGGTGTCGTCGGCGCTGAAAGGCGTCAGTGGCGGGCTGTCGGTGGTGGTCACCGCCGCCGCGCAGGGCGCGCTGGCCTGGTACGCCACCGTGCTGATCGGCCGCGCCGCCGAACGCTACCTCGTCAACGGCAAGAGCTGGGGCGAAGCCGGCGCCAAGCGCGCCGTCGCCGACATCGTCGCCGGCCTCGACCGCGACTCGATCCTGCGCGAGGCGCGCGCCGAAATCCTCCAGCGCCTCAAGCGCGGCAAGGCATCGCAAATTTCCGAATAAATCGTCGCCCCCGCAAAAACGGGTAGGGCGGGCACTGCCCGCCATGAAAGTCTCATGCTCCGCGCAAGTCTTGTTCGGCTCGCGCAGACCTTGTTTGGCGGGCAGTGCCCGCCCTACCCGCCTCTCAGGGAGATGACAGAAACGCCCGCACCGCCGCGACATCAAACGGCCAGTCCAGCTCGCGGCCGGAATCCTCGTCGCGCAGCACCGGCACGCGCGTGCCGTAGCGATCCTCCAGCGCCGGGTCGTCGTCCACCCACAGGCTGTCGAAATCCGGTGTACCAGCCATGGCCATGACCTCCAGGGCCTGGTCGCACAGGTGGCAATCGTCGCGTTGAAACAGGATCAAACGGGCCATAGGTCGGTAGGAGAAGCGCGCGTATGGCGCGTAGAATAGCGGCTTCCACCCTCACGCTCATTTCTGCCATGGCTGTCAGTGTTTTCGACTTGTTCAAGATCGGCATCGGGCCGTCGTCCTCGCACACCGTGGGGCCGATGCGCGCGGCCGCGCGTTTCACCGACCACTGGCTGGACGAAAAGGGCCTGCTGGACCAGGTCGCGCGCGTGCGCTGCGAGCTGTTCGGCTCGCTGGCCCTGACCGGCCGCGGGCATGGCACCGACAAGGCCGTGCTGCTCGGCTTCGAGGGCCACTGGCCGGACACGGTCGATCCCGACGCCATCCCCGGCATCCTCGAACGCATCCGCGGCGACAAGCGCATCGAGCTGGGCGGCAAGCACGCCGTCGCCTTCGACGAAAAGCGCGACCTGGTGTTCAACAAGCGCCAGAAGCTGCCCTACCACGTCAACGGCATGCGCTTTTCCGCCTTCGATGCCGACGGCAACGAGCTGGCCACGCGTGACTACTATTCCGTCGGCGGCGGCTTCGTGGTCAACCCGGACGAGGCCGCCGCCGACCGCATCGTGGCCGACACCACCGACGTGCGCTACCCGTTTTCCAGCGGCGACGAACTGATCGCCACCTGCGAGCGCGAAAACCTCAGCATCGCCCAGGTCATGCTGGCCAACGAGCAGGCCTGGCGCAGCGAGGCGGAGATCCGCGAGGGCCTGCTGGCCATCTGGCAGGCCATGGCGGAATGCGTCGCGCGCGGCCTGCGCTCGCCCGGCGAACTGCCCGGCGGCCTGCACGTCAAGCGACGCGCGCCGGCCATGGCCGAGGAACTGCGCAACAAGCCGGAAAACTCGCTCAAGGACCCGCTGACGATCCTCGACTGGGTCAACCTGTACGCGCTGGCCGTCAACGAGGAAAACGCCGCCGGCGGCCGCGTGGTCACCGCCCCGACCAACGGCGCCGCCGGCATCATGCCGGCCGTGCTGCACTATTACGACCGCTTCTGTCCCAAGTCGGACGAGGACGGCATCATCGAGTTCCTGCTCACTTCCGGCGCCATCGGCATCCTGTACAAGGAAAACGCCTCGATCTCCGGCGCCGAGGTCGGCTGCCAGGGCGAAGTCGGCGTGGCCTGCTCGATGGCCGCCGGCGGCCTCACCGCCGCGCTCGGCGGCAAGGTGCGCCAGGTCGAGAACGCCGCCGAGATCGGCATGGAGCACAACCTCGGCCTGACCTGCGACCCCATCGGCGGTCTGGTGCAGATCCCCTGCATCGAGCGCAACGCCATGGGTTCGGTCAAGGCCATCAACGCCAGCCGCATGGCGCTCAAGAACGACGGCAAGCACCGCGTGTCGCTGGACAAGGTCATCAAGACCATGCGCGATACCGGGCGCGACATGAAGGACAAGTACAAGGAGACGTCGCGCGGGGGGTTGGCGGTGAACGTGATCGAGTGTTGAGGTTTTTTCGGGAATCGGGGACCGGGGACCGGGGACCGGGGACCGGGGACCGGGGACCGGGGAGTGTCAGCGGCACCTTGCCTTGATGCAAGAGAATCACTCTCACTTCCCACTCCTCTTCACTCACTCCTCGATTGACGGCATGATGGACGCATGCCATTACCCGAGCCCGAGGCCGGCAACCGCCA
Organism: uncultured Rhodanobacteraceae bacterium; assembly: GCA_964496295.1. GTDB lineage: Bacteria > Pseudomonadota > Gammaproteobacteria > Xanthomonadales > Rhodanobacteraceae > Oleiagrimonas. The sequence goes on from CAZBZD010000046.1 coordinate 3,494, forward strand.
GGCCGTCATCAATTGCGTGGCCTACCGCCACGACGGCCGGCGCATCGGCGACATCGACATCGACGCCATCAGCGACACGCTGGCGGATCCGGATGCCTTCGTCTGGGTCGGCCTGCACGATCCCGGCGAGGCGCTGCTGGAAAAGCTGCAGGGCGAATTCAACCTGCACGACCTGGCCATCGAGGATGCCCAGTCGGCGCACCAGCGCACCAAGATCGAGGCCTACGGCGACTCGCTGTTCATCGTGGTGCAGACCGCGCAGCTGACGGACGGCTGCATCGCCTTCGGCGAAACCCACATCTTCCTCGGCCCGCGCTACCTGATCACGGTGCGCCACGGCGCCTCGCTCAGCTACGCGCCGGCACGGCGCCGTTGCGAGGCCACGCCCGAACTGCTGGCGCTGGGCCCCAGCTTCGGCCTGTACGCCATCCTCGATTTCATCGTCGACAACTACCTGCCCATCGTCAGCGATTTCCGCGAGGAACTGCAGGAACTGGAGCAGGACATCTTCGCCGAGACCTTCAGCCGCGACACCATCAAGCGCCTGTACGACATGCAGCGCGAGCTGCTGACCCTGCGCCTGGCCGTGGCGCCGCTGCAGGACGTCACCAACCAGCTCGTGCATCTGCATCCGCAGCTGATCCGCGACAAGACCCGCGCCTACTTCCGCGACGTCTACGACCACGTGTTCCGCGTCAACGAGGGCACCTCGGCCATGCGCGAAATGCTCTCGGGCGCGATGAACGTCAACCTGTCGCTGGTGACCTTCGGCCAGAACGAAGTGGTCAAGAAACTGGCCGGCTGGGCCGCCATGCTCGCCGTGCCGACCCTGATCACCGGCTGGTACGGCATGAACTTCACGCACATGCCGGAACTGGCCCGGCCCTGGGCCTACCCCGCCGTGCTGGTGTTCACGCTGGGCGTGTGCGGCGGCCTGTACTACCTGCTCCGCCGCGCCCGCTGGCTCTGACCGGATTCCGGCCGTGAGGGATGTTTTTGACACGGATCAACGCGGGTGAACACGGAGGAAAGAAGAAAAAACCTTGATCCGTGTCCTTCGTTTCGCAAAGACCTGCCGATCCAGCCAAACCCATTGCAGGGCAGGCTCCTGCAAATGAGGATCCGGAAGACCGCGCGGATCAATCGTCTCCGGGCGGCAACAGGTCCATCGCCATCACGATGGCATCCTCGCGACCGCGGCGCGCCGGGTAATAGTCGGGCCGCCGCCCGATCTCGTTGAACCCGGCGCTTTCGTAAAGGGTCTGCGCGGCGACATTGGAAGGACGCACTTCCAGGAACACGCGCTCGGCGCCGTACCAGCGTGCCGTGTCCAGCAACCGCCGCAGCAGGCGGCGCCCGTGCCCCTGGCCCTGGTGCGCCGGCGCCACGCAGACATTGAGCACGTGCGCCTCGCCGGCGCCCGTGGAGAGCACGCCGTAACCCAGGATCTCGTCACCGCGGTCGAGCACCCAGCAGGCATGCCCCGCGCGCAGGCAATCGCGGAAAATGCCGGGCGTCCACGAAAATTCGTAGGCGGACTTCTCGATGGCCGCCACCTGCACCAGGTCGCCGCGACACATGCTGCGGATCTGCGGCGAAGGCCCGGCGACGACGGCGACCATCGTGCTACTCCGCCCCGGCCGTGTCGCGCCAGTGACGACGCAGGCCCCGCACGGCCTGCCACAGGCGCCGCTTGCCGTCGCCCCCCCGCAAGGCCTGCGGCTCGTCCAGCAGCAGCACCTCGGCCGCCGCCGCGGTAACGGCCGGCAGGCTGCGCCCCAGCGCACGTGCCTGGGCCTCGCCGAAAGCGAGATAGGCGGAAGCCTCCGGTACCGGCCCGTGCAGCTCGCCCGCCGTCACGACCACGCGCCGGGCCCCTGCAAAGTCGCCGCCCAGGGCCTGCATGACACGGTCGAGGAAATGCTGCTGGTCTTCCGTGGCCCCCTCGGGCAACACCAGCACGCAACGGCACGCCGCCGCGTCGGGCACGGTGGCAGACGCCGGCGTGCGCGCGTCGCCGGGGCGCGCGCGCAGCACGTACGTCGTCACCCCCAGCGCGTGCAGGACGCGCTGGCGATGCTCGACGGCGTTCACGACGGCCATGTCCGCGTCACTCCGGCGACACGCCGCCGCGGCGCCGGCCACGACGGCGGGCCATGCTCCAGGCCGTCAGCACCGGCCCCGACAGCACGTACAGGCCCAGCACGATCAGCAGCACGTGCGAAGTGTTGATGGTGAGGAAGAACAGCACCAGCACCGCGGCTATGATCCACAGGAACGTCACCCGGTCGTTCTCGGGCCGGGTCTTGAAGCTCACGTAACGCACCCGGCTGACCATCAGCAACCCGGTGACGATGGCCAGGATCGGGGTCACGAAACACAGGCTCTCGCCGCTGATGCCGTCGTTGTGCATCGCCCACACGAAAGCCATGCACACGCCGGCCGCGGCCGGGCTGGCCAGGCCCTGGAACCAGCGCTTGTCGGCCACCCCGGCCTGGGTGTTGAAACGCGCCAGGCGCAGGGCCGCGCAGGCGGCGTAGATGAACGCCGCGGCCCAGCCCAGCTTGCCCCAGGCATCGCCGTAGTCGCGCAGGTAGTGCAGCGACCAGGTATAGAGCACCAGCGCCGGCGCCAGGCCGAAGCTGATCAGGTCCGACAGCGAGTCGTACTGCACGCCGAAATCGGTCTGCGTGTGCGTCAGGCGCGCCACCCGCCCGTCCATGGCATCCAGCAGCGCCGCCACGAACACGGCGATGGCCGCCGCCGAAAAATAGCCGCTGATGCCGGCCACGATGGCATAGAAGCCCGCGAACATGGCTCCGGTGGTAAACAGGTTCGGCAGCAGGTAAATGCCTCGATGGCGTGCCGGCCGTGATGGAACAGGTTCGGTCATGCGGGTCCTCGATCCACTCGCGATGGGCTTTGCGCGAAGTGTAAACCATGTGATCGGGTGCACTTCGCGCAAACGCGCGGTGGTGTTAACTATGCCCGTGGACCTCGGCCCCGGGCCGGGTCGGAATGCCGTATATTAAGAACTCGTGAAAACCGGCGACACCCCATGGTGCCGCGGGCAAACCAAACCACCGGAGTGTGCCATGCGACGCCTGTCGATGCCCCTGCTGCTGATTGTCCTGACGTGCGTGCCGCTGGCCGTGTGCGCCCAGGTGTACAAATGGAAGGATGCGAACGGCACGGTGCATTTCTCCGACACGCCACCGCCGCACGGCGTCACCTATACCAGCGTCGAGATCGATGCGCACGCGACCGCCACAGCCACCGCCGGGCCGTCGGAAAACGCCGCCGCGGCCACCGCCGGCGACACCGGCGAGGCGGCATCCGGACGCGTGGCCGACACGCCGAACAACCGCGAAAAGCTGTGCGCCAACCTGCAGGCCAACATCAAGCTCCTGCAAGGGGACCGCCCGGTCATCACCCGCAACGACAAGGGCGAGCAGGTGGTCATGACCAGCGACCACCGCAGCGAGGAACTGGCCAGGGAACAAAAGCAGTACCAGCAGTACTGCCAGGGCTGACCGGGCATCCGTGACGCCGCTTCCGGGCACCGGATCCGCCGGCCCCGGTGCCCCCGATCGCGGCTATAATCGGCGCTTTTGAACCTGTTGTCGCCGACCATGCGCCTGAGCCAGTTCCACCTTGCCACCGTCAAGGAAGTTCCCGCCGACGCGGAAATCGCCAGCCACCGCCTGATGCTGCGTGCGGGCATGATCCGCAAGCTGGCCTCGGGCATCTACATCTGGACGCCGCTGGGGCTGCGCGTGCTGCGCAAGGTCGAGGCCGTGGTGCGCGAGGAAATGACCCGCGCCGGCGCCATCGAGATGCTGATGCCCTCGGTGCAGCCGCGCGAGCTGTGGGATGAATCCGGCCGCTGGAACAAGTACGGCCCGGCGCTGCTGAAGTTCCGCGACCGCCGCGAACAGGCGTTCTGCTACGGCCCGACGCACGAGGAAGTCATCTGCGAATTCGCGCGCAACGAGCTCAAGAGCTACAAGCAGTTGCCGGTGTCCTTTTTCCAGATCCAGACCAAGTTCCGCGACGAGATCCGCCCGCGCTTCGGCGTGATGCGCTCGCGCGAATTCATCATGAAGGACGCCTATTCCTTCCATGTCGACGCGCAGAGCCTGGATGCCACCTACCGCGTGATGTACGCCGCCTACGAGCGCATCTTCACGCGCCTGGGGCTGGGCTTCCGCGCCGTGCAGGCCGACACCGGCGCCATCGGCGGCGACGTCAGCCACGAATTCCAGGTACTGGCCGACTCGGGCGAGGACGCGATCGCGTTTTCCGACGCCTCCGACTACGCCGCCAACGTGGAACTGGCCGAGGCCCTCGCCCCGGCCGGCGAGCGCCCCGCCGCGTCGGCCGAACTCGCGCGCGTGGACACGCCGACGCAGAAAACCATCGCCGAGGTCGGCGACTTCCTGGGCGTGCCGGCCGGACAGTGCGTCAAGACCCTGCTGGCACGCGGCAAGGACGACGGCATCGTCGCGTTGTGCCTGCGCGGCGACCACGAACTGAACGAGATCAAGGCCGGCAAGCTGCCCGAACTGCCGGGCGGGCTGGTGCTGGCCGGCGAGGCCGAGATCAAGGCCGCCGTCGGCGCCGGCCCCGGCTTCATCGGCCCGGTCGGCCTGCCCGACGGCATTCCGGTCGTCGTCGACCGTGCCGCCGCCGTGCTTGCCGATTTCGTCTGCGGCGGCAATGCCGACGGCACCCACTTCACCGGCGCCAACTGGGAACGCGACGCGCGCATCACCCGCGTCGCCGACCTGCGCAAGGTCGTCGCCGGCGACCCTTCGCCGGACGGCCACGGCACGCTCTCGATCGCCCGCGGCATCGAGGTCGGCCACATCTTCCAGAACGGCGACAACTACACCCGCACCATGGACGTCACCGTGCTCGGCGAGGACGGCAAGCAGCACACCCTGCTCACCGGCTGCTACGGCATCGGCGTCAGCCGCATCGTCGCCGCCGCCATCGAGCAGAACCACGACGAGCGCGGCATCGCCTGGCCCGAGCCGATGGCGCCCTGGCACGTGGCCATCTGCGTGATCGGCAGGAAAGGCGAAACCGCGGCCCTCGACGCCGCCGTCGCCCTGCACGACGAACTGCAGGCCCTCGGCATCGAAACCGTCCTCGACGATCGCGGCCTGCGCCCCGGCCCGATGTTCGCCGACATGGAGCTGATCGGCATTCCGCACCGCATCGTGGTCAGCGAACGTGGCCTGGCGGCCGGCACCTTCGAATACCGTGGCCGCCGCGACGATGAAAATCATTCGCTGGACCATGACCAGTTGCTGGAACGGTTGCGCGGCTAACTCCGTTCACCGGCCATTCACCGTGGTGACCGTTAATCGTTGTGGCCATGCCCCGATTGACGGCATGCATCGCGGCAAACGGAATGCCGTTGATAATCCCCGCATCGGGTCGTGCCAATGCGAATGCCGGGCATGTGACTCGCAACGCGTTTTGAACGCCCATTCATGCATGCGTGAATCGTTACAAGCACGAAGCGTTGCATCACGTCAATAACGCCAGTATGCTGACACGCGATTCCCCTGTCATATTTGCATATCCGGAGACAATTCCATGGCCGTCGATCTCAGCAATCTCAATCAGAAGCAGCTCAACGATCTCATCAGCAAGGCGGAAACCCGCAAGAAAGCCATTCGCCAGGACAAAATCGCCAAGCTGCGCAAAAAGATCAACGACATGATCAAGGCCGAGGGTTATACCTTCGACGACGTCTTCGGCACGCGCCGCAAGGCCCGCCGCAGCACTGGCAAGGTGCCGCCGAAGTATTTCAACCCGTCCAACCCGACCGAAACCTGGTCCGGCCGCGGCAAGCGCCCGCGCTGGTTCAACGCCGCCCTCAAGAGCGGCAAGAAGGAAAAGGACCTGCTGATCAAGTAAGTCCGGGCGGAAAACGCCGCATGAAAAACGCCGGCAATGCGCCGGCGTTTTTCATGCATTCCGGGAAAACGCGGGATCGAGGGCCCGGAAATCAAAAGCCGGCGGCAGGACAGGCCGACATGCCATGGAACATGCCCGGGTGCGCATGCATCTGGCTGCTCGCCACTTGCCCTTCGTTCACAGCGAGCGCCGCGGCGCCACCAGCAAATCGCCGAACAGCAGGCCGGCCACCAGGGCCACCAGCAACGTGACCAGCAAAATGGCCGTTTGCATGCCCGTGTCTATATGCCGGTCGGCCAGATAGGCCAGCGTGCGAAAGCCGACGCTTCCGGGCACCAGAAGGATAATGCCCGGCTCGCGTACCAGGGTGCCGGGACGATGCGCGAAACGCGCATAGATGTTGCTGCCCGCACCCAGTACCACGCCGCCCACGAAAACCCCGAAACCGGGACCGAATTCCACGCCCACCACGCGCGCGGCGAGATAACCCACGATGGGTGCCGCCATGACCAGCAACCAGTCGCGCCGAGCCGCCAGAAATACCAGCGCGAAACCGAACGCGCCCAGTACCAGCCCCGCCCATTCGACCCATGCCGGCATGACCACCGTCGGCGCGACCGGCGGCACCACGCCCGCCCAGCGGCACAACTGCACCACCGCGACCACGCCGAAAATCAGCTTGAGCATGCCGGCCAGGCCGCCGAACAGCCGCGACACGCCCGAGGCCAGGTGCTGCATGGAAAGCTCGCGCACGGCCGTGGTCAGCGACATGCCCGGAATCAGCACGATCATGGCCGTCAGCACTACCAGATTGATGTCCAGGGGCCAGACCCAGACACTCACCAGGGTGATCGCGAGCGTGGCCAGCACCGCCGAAATCGCCTCGGTGGCCGGCGCGAGCCGCGGACGCCGGGCCGTCGCCAGGACCACGATGCCGATCAGGAAGCCGACCAGCCCGGCCACCACGATGTCGGCCCACGAGGTGCGGATCAGGGCTGCGAATCCCGCCGCCGACAAGCCGTAGCCGAGCACCATGCCGCGCCGCTGGGCCGGCGTCAGCGGCGCGGACAGGGCCCGCAACTGGCGCGCCCCTTCCTCGATCCCCACGCGGCCGTCGATCACGCCGTCGGCAATGGCGTCCACCTCGCACAGGCGCGCCAGATTGACGTCGCCGGGCGCCAGGCGCACCACTTCGGTCACCTGCGACACGCTGTCCTCGCCTTGCGCCAGGTCGGCATAGGACAGGATGATGGCCGTCGGGCTGGACCACGCCTCCGCGCGCATGCCCAGGCGCTGGGCCGCGCTGCTGACCGCATCCTCGAGACGCGACGCGGAGGTGCCGTACTGATGCAGCTTGCGCGCCAGCTCGGTGATGAAGGCCACGCGCGTGTTGAAAGCCACCGCCAGCGCCAGGTTGGCCGGCAGCGCGCTCATCGGCCTCTCCCGCGCGGCACGGGGCAATCGGCTGGGTGCATGTCGGCCACGGCCATCATTCCGGATGAAAACGCGTCCATTATCGCGGACGCAACGGCCTTTTTGCAGAACCGCGGGCAGGTACCCGGCGCACAGGGCGCGCACGGCCCGCCGAAACGGATGGACCGCTCAGGCCTGCGTGGCCGGCAACCACATGGTCACGCGCAGGCCGCCGCCGTCGCGATTGGCCAGCACCAGCCGGCCACCGTGCGCCTCGGCGATCTCGCGCGCCAGCGCCAGGCCCAGGCCGGTGCCCGAGCGCTTGGTGGAATAGAACGGCAACAGCGCCTGCGCCAGCACGGCCTCGTTCATGCCCGGGCCGCGGTCGGCCACCTCGATGCGCCACTGGTTGCCCAGCAGGCTGATGCGCAGGATCACCTCGTCGTCCGCGCTGCCCGACTCGTGCGCGTTCTTGACCAGGTTGATCAGCACCTGCTCGATCTGCCCGGTGTCGAACAGGCCCGGCGTCGAAGGCACCTCGCCGTCGAGCCGGAACCGGCAATGCCGGGCCAGCGATTCCAGGAATGCCGGCCATTGCACCGCCTTCGGCTGCGGCTTGGGCAGCTTGGCAAAGCGCGCGTAGCCGTCGACGAATCCGTGCAGGTGCCGCGCCCGGTCGCCGATGCTGGCAAACACGTCCGGCAGGCGTCCGGTGTCCCCGCGCCGCGCCAGCTCCGTACCCGAATGCGCCAGCGAGGAAATGGGCGCCAGCGAGTTGTTGAGCTCGTGCGTGATGACCCGGATCACGCGCTTCCAGGCCGCCACCTCCTGCCGCGCCAGCTCGCGCGTCATGCGCCGGAACAGGTACAGGCGATGCGGACGCCCCTGCAGCCGGAACGTGCGTTGCGACACATGGAACACTTCCTCGCCGCCGTCCATTTCCACCGAA
>CAZBZD010000047.1:0-11775 GCA_964496295.1 uncultured Rhodanobacteraceae bacterium
GGCCTTCATGGCGGGCAGTGCCCGCCCTACCGTTTCATGCATGTGGCTTCTGCCTGGACGGCACGTTTGCGGTAACGGGAAACATCCAGCCCCTCGGTGCTGATTTCCGGCAACACGCCGGCCATCAGGTCGGCCAGGTAGCTTCCGGACCCGCAGGCCATGGTCCAGCCCAGGGTGCCGTGGCCGGTGTTGAGGAACAGGTTGTCGAATGGCGTGGCGCCGACGAGCGGCGTGCCGTCCGGCGTGGCCGGGCGTAGGCCGGCCCAGAACTTGCCGCGGCCGAGGTCGCCGCCACCCGGGAACAGGCCGCTGACGACGCGTTCCAGCGTCGCGCGTCGACGCGCCGGCAACGACAGGTCGAAACCGCACACCTCGGCCATGCCGCCGACGCGAATGCGCCGGTCGAAGCGGGTGATCGCCACCTTGTGGCTTTCGTCGATCACGGTGGACAGCGGTGCCATCGCCGGATTGACGACAGGCAGGGTCAGCGAGTAGCCCTTGAGCGGATACACGGGCAAGCGGACACCCAGTGGCGCGAGCAGCTGCGGCGTGTGGCAACCCAGGGCCAGCACGTAACGATCGGCACGCTCCAGCTTGCCGTCGATGCGTGCGCCGGTGATGCGCCGGCCCGCATGTTCGAGCGCCTCGACCGTGGCGCCGAAACGGAATGTCACGCCTTCCGCCCGTGCCCGCTCCGCCAGCCGGCGCGTGAACAGTTCGCAGTCGCCGGTCTCGTCGCCGGGCAGGCGCAACGCGCCGGCGAACTGATCGACGCCACCAGCCAGGGCCGGTTCCGCCTTCACGATGCCGTGACGATCCAGCAGTTCATGCGCCACGCCATGCCGGTCGAGCACGACCATGTCGCTGCCCGCCGCATCCAGTTGCGCCTGCGTGCGGAACAGCTGCAGCGTGCCTTGCCGGCGGCCCTCGTAATCCAGTCCGGTTTCCTCGCACAAGCAATGCAGGCAATCCTGACTGTAACGCGCCAGGCGCAGCATGCGCGTCTTGTTGACGGCGTAGCGCCGCGCCGTGCATTGGCCGAGCATGCGCGCGAGCCACAGGTATTGGCGCGCATCGAGGCCCGGTTTGATCACCAGTGGCGCGTCTTTCGAGAGCAGCCATTTCAGCGCCTTCAGCGGCACGCCGGGCGCGGCCCAGGGCGCGGCGTAGCCGGGCGAAATCTGCCCGGCGTTGGCGAAACTGGTTTCCCGCGCGGGACCGGCCGCGCGGTCCACCACGGTCACCTCGAAACCCGCGCGCGCCAGGTACCACGCGCTGCTCACGCCGATCACGCCGCTGCCGAGCACCAGTACGTGCATGGACGATCGCTCCTGTCGCGCCGGCCTTCGCTGCTAGGCGCCGGCGCGGTTTTCACTCGGCATGGTTGAACTCCGGCATGGCCTCGAACGTCTGCCCCTTGCGCCAGTTTTCCGCGCCTTCCCGCTGGTACACGATTTCGCCGCCGACGATGGTGTAGAGCAGGCGCGTGTGCAGGATCCGGTCGGCCGGCATGGTCAGCAGGTTGCCCGTGAACACGTCGATGTCGGCCAGCTTGCCGGGCGTCAGCGAACCGAGGTCGTCCTCTTCGAAGATGGCGTAGGCGTTGTTCCGGGTGTAGGAGCGCAATTCCTGCAACGGCGTCTTGGCCTGGTCCGGAAACAGGGTCTTCTTGCCGTGGTCGTAGGCGCGCGTGACGCCGCAGTAGAAGTTCGGGATCGGGTTGGTGTCCTCCACCGGCGTGTCGGTGCCGTCGAGCACGATGGCGCCGCTGGCGATCAGCTTGTGCCAGACGTAGGCGCCTTCCTTCGCGCGCTTTTCGCCGATGCGCGGCACCACCATCGGCGCGTCCGAGCAGGCGTGGATGGACTGCATGGAGGCAATCACGCCCAGTTCGGCGAAGCGCGGGATGTCGGCGGGGTTCAGGTGCTGCGCGTGCTCGATGCGCCAGCGCAGCTCGTGCGCGGCCGGGTCGGCGCGGAAGATCTTTTCGTACAGGTCCAGCACTTCGCGGTTGGCGCGGTCGCCGATGGCGTGGATCGAGACCTGGAAGCCGTCGCGGGCGGCGATCTTCGCCATCTGCTCCAGGTCGCTCATCGCGGTGACGTTCTTGCCGGTGATGCCGGGGGCGTCGCTGTAGGGTTCGAGGAACCACGCGCTGCGCGTGCCCAGCGCGCCGTCGGAAACGGTTTCGCCGATGCCGCGCACGGTGAAGTGGTCGTCGGCGAAACCGATGATGCGGTAGTCGGCCAGGTGCTTGTCGAGGCTGGCCACGGACTCGCCGTCGACGTTGATGTACAGGCGCAGCGGCAGGCCCTTCGCGGCCTGCTTTTTCAGCCAGTCGATGGTCTCGAAGTCCGCGCCCATGTCCACGAAGGTGGTGATGCCCTTGCTGATTTCGTTCTGCACCGCCAGGTGCAGCGCCTTTTCGCGGCGCGCCTCGCGTTCGGCCGGGCCCATGGTGTCGAGGTAACGCTGGTAGGCGGCGTGCACCGGCCAGGCCGCGGTGTCGCGCAGCATGCCGATGGCGTGGCCGTCGGCGTCGCGCACGATGCTGCCGCCGTCGGGATCGGGCGTGGCGTCGGTGATGCCGGCGGCCTCGAGCGCCGCCGCGTTGGCGTACAGGCCGTGGCCGCTGGCGTGGATCAGCATGACCGGGTTGTCGGGCGACACCGCGTCCAGGCTGGCCGGCAGCGGCAGGCCGCCGATGTCGGGCTCGGGCGCCTTGTCCCATTTGGTCTGCTGCCAGCCCTGGCCGACGATCCACTCGCCGGGCCGGGCCTTGGCGACGGCATCCTTGACCATCGCGACGACGCCGGCCCAATCCGACGGCTTGCCGACGTTCAGCCGCATCAGCGAATGGCCGGTATCCATCAGGTGCCCGTGGCCCTCGATGAAGCCGGGCGTGACGAACGCGCCGTGCAGGTCGAGCACGCGGGTGTTGTCGCCGATGTAGTGCGCGATGGCCTCGTTGCTGCCGACGGCCTGGATGCGCCCGTCGCGGACGGCCAGCGCCTGCGCCTTCGGTTGCAGCGGGTCGAGCGTGGCGATGACGGCGTCGCGCAACACCAGGTCGGCGGGCTCGAGCTGCGGCGGAAAACCGTCGACCGACGACGCGCCGCCGGCAAAGGCCGTCGTGGCGACGACGGCCGCGACCACGAAAAACAGTGTACGGATTGACTTCATCGGACCCTCCATTCGTCATGCACGCATCGCCCCGCGCAGCCGGCCCCGCCACGCGGGCAAGCCGCGACGCACGGCCCGCGTGCGCGACAGGACGGCTGCCACGGATGCGCGCCATGGCATCGAGCATAAGCAAGGCCGCGCGCGCCCCGCCAATGAAAAGACCGGCAGCAGGCATAACCGGAGGTTGTGGGCGTTCCGCGCGGCCCGATCAGACGCGTCCCAGCACCTGCTTCGCCAGCTTGCGCACCAGTTCCAGAAAACGCTTCTGCACCGGATTCAGCGGGCTGTCGGCACGATACAGCGCGTACAACACCACATCCAGGTGCAGCTTGAGCGGCCGCGTCTGCACCCCGCCGTTGCCGCCGACGATGGATGCCGTGAAGGGATCGACCAGCGCCAGGCCCTCGCCGCGCGAGACCAGCGCGTGGGCCAGCTGGTAGGTCTGCACCCAGACCGAGGTCTTCGGGGTCGGGTCGACCTGCGACAGGCGCCCCTGCAGCATGTTGCCCAGCGCGTCGCGGACCGTGATGCCGATCATCGGCTGCCCGGCCAGCGCCTCGACCGGCAGCGGCTGCGCCAGCTCGTCCGCGGACCACCAGCCCGGCGGCGCGATCACCATGACCCGGCCGCGGCACAGCGCTTCCTGGCACAGGTTCTGCTCGCCGGTGTCCTGCAGCGTCAGGCCGATGTCGGTTTCGCGCAGCGCCAGCGACTTGCACATCACCGCCGAGTGCTGGGTGGACAGCTCCGAAGTGGTGCCCGGAAATGCCTCGCGCAGCAGCACCGTGGCATCGGGCAGCAGCGTCTGCGCCAGCGTCGGGGTGCAGGTCACGCGCAACGGATGGCTTTCGGGCTGGCCCAGGGTCCGGGTCAGGCGCCCCAGGTCGTTCACCTCGTGGATGATCCTCTCGATGCGGTGGCGCAACAGCAGGGCCTGCTGCGTCGGCTGCAGGCGTCCGCGCACGCGGCTGAACAGGGCAAAGCCGAGCTGCGCCTCGGCATGCTGCAGCGCCTTGCTCGCGGCCGGCTGCGAAATGTTCAGCAGCTTGGCCGCGCCGGTCAGGCTGCCGGTGGTGAGGATGGCATGGAACAGTTCGATGTACCGCAGGCGCATGTCGTTTCCCCGGACCGCAATGGCATGTCGGAAGTCTCTGGATGGGCTCTGGCCGCGCAGGCCAGGTACGGCATGCCGTCGATCATACGCGACCGCGCCGCGGTTGGCCGCAAAGCTGTCGCGACAGCCTTGTCGCACCCGCTTCCGGGCCGGCGGCCCGGCGCCGGCAGACGCCCATAACTGCCAGTTATGCCGCGGAAGTTCTTTTCATTGGAGCCCCGCATCCGAACCTGTATACCCTTGGCACATTGCTCGAGGCATGGGTGCAACGCGTCACAATGAAGCGAAGCATGAAACCATCCCCGTGGCTTCTGGGCGTTCTTGTCCTTGCCGCATCCCTGTCGCTTGCGGCCGAAGCCAGCGTGAAGATTCCGGCTGCCGCCAGCGCGGCCAGGCCGGCGGGTCCCGTCATGCTGACCGTGCGCCTGCCGCACCCCGCGCAGAAGGTCCTGTACGTGCACGAGGTCGTGCCGGTCCGGCCCGGCCCGCTCACGCTGTACTACCCCAAGTGGATTCCGGGCGACCATTCCCCGGACGGGCCGGTCAACCGCATCATGGGCCTGGAGATCACCGCCGGCGGCAAGCGCATTGCCTGGCGGCGCGACGAACTGGACCGCTACGCGTTCCACCTGACCGTCCCGGAAGGCGTGCAGCGGATCGTGGCGAGCTTCCAGTTCCCGTCCCCGAGCCGGGTGACGCCCGACCTCGTCGACCTCACCTGGGACCATGTCGCGCTGTATCGCGCCGGCTACCCGACGCGCACGCAGATGTTCCGGCCGACCCTGGTCGTCCCCGCCGGCTGGCACTACGCCAGCGCGCTCGAAACACAAAAGCGCGAGGGCAAGCGCATCACCTTCAAGCCGGTGCCGTTCAACACGCTGGTCGATTCGCCGGTGATCGCCGGCAGGCATTTCCGCGAAGTGGACCTCACGCCCCCCGGTTCGCCGGTCCGGCGCCATCTCGACCTGGTCGGCGACAGCGACGCGGCGGTGGCCATCACGGACAGGCAGGTCGCGGGCTACCGCAACCTGGTCCGGCAGGCACGGGCCCTGTTCGGGTCGCACCACTACGACGCCTACCATTTCCTGCTGACCCTGAGCGACCACACCTCGGTCGGCGGCCTGGAGCACCACCGTTCCAGCGACGACCGCGCCCGCGGCGGCGCGGAAACGCTGGCCGACGCCGACCACTTCATGATGGACGCCTCGCTGCTGCCGCACGAATACGTGCACTCGTGGAACGGCAAGTTCATGCGCCCGGCGGGCCTCTGGCAACCGGACTTCGAGCAACCCGAGCGCCCCAAGATGCTGTGGGTCTACGAAGGCCTGACCGTGTACCTGGGCGACGTGCTCACCGTGCGCAGCGGCCTGTGGTCGCCCGACGTGTGGCGCCAGGTGATCGCCTACCGCGCCGCGGTCATGGCGCATCGCACCGGCCGCGCGTGGCGCCCGCTCGTCGACACCACCATCGCCGTCAATTACGGCGCGCCGAGCGCCTGGGCCAACTGGCGCCGGCAGAACGACTTCTACCGCGAGGGCCAGTTGCTGTGGATGGCGGTCGACATGAAAATCCGCGCGCTGAGCCACGACGAACGCTCCATCGACGACTTCGCGCGCGCCTTCTTCGGCATCGACGACGGCAGCTTCGTCACCCACACCTACACCTTCGACGACGTCGTCGCCGCGCTGGACAAGGTGCAGCCCGCCGACTGGGCCGGCTTCCTGCACGACTGGGTCGACGGCACCGGCGACGAAGTGCCTTTGCTGTCCGGCATCGAGGCCAGCGGCTGGCACCTGGTCTACACCGACAAGCCCTCGCGCTACGAAAGCGCGCTGGAACACGTCGGCATGGGCGAGCTCGAGGGCATGGGCTTCAACGAGATGTTCTCGGTCGGCCTGTTCCTGCGCGACGGCGGCCGCATCGCGGACGTGCTCTGGAACGGCCCCGCGTTCGAGGCCGGTCTCGCGCCGGGCATGCGCATCGTTTCGGTCGACGGCAAGCCCTACAGCATCGGGGCCCTGCGCGCGCAGATCGCCCGCGCGCACCGGGACCGGCAACCCATCGAGATCCGCGCCCGCGGCGACGGCGTCACCCGCCGCTACGCGATCCGCTACGACGGCGGCCTGAAATACCCGCACCTGGCGCGCGTGCCGGGCACGACCGACTACCAGAAGCGGATCCTCGCGCCCCTGCCAACCGGCAGCGGATCATGAGGTGGCCGGCATGTTCCTGACGCATCCCGTACCGAACCGCCAGCGCCGCCGGCAACGCCTGCGCGTGCTGCTGCTGGCGGCCTTGATGGCCGGCCTGCCGGCCGCGGCCGCCGCGGCACCGCAGCCCCCCGCCACCACCGGGCGCGCGCTCGACTCGATCACCGCCATGGTCACCGCCGGGCAGTTCCGGGCCGCCGATGCGCGCATCGACGCCGCATGGAAACAACCGGACCTGTCCGCCTCCGCGCGCCGCGCGCTCGAATTCCAGCGCGTGCGCATGCAACGCATGCGCAAGGACTTCACGCTCACCGCCGCGCAGGTCAAGGCCCGGGTGCGCAGGCAGATCCCGGGCATGAGCGACGCGCAGTTCGAACGCTGGGACGCGCACGGCCTGTTCGAGCACATGCTCATCGACGGCGAGCGGCTGTACTTCCGGCGCGCGCCGGCCAACCTGTTCCACCTGAGCGCCGAGGCGCGCCGGCTGCGCGCGGCATCGTCCCCGCACACCAGCAGCGGCCTGCCGCACGCGTACGACAAGCTGGTCACGGACTTCGACCGCAAGGTGATCCGGCGCGCGAAGGCCACCGGAAAATCCAGCGTGCTGCCGCGCCGGCTGCGGGTCACGCAGTCGCTGACCGTGGACGCCGATGCCGTGCCCGCCGGCAAGACCATCCGCGCCTGGATCCCCTACCCGCGCGCCCATCCGGGCCAGCAGGAAGACATCCGCTTCGTCTCCAGCCGGCCGTCGAAGCATCGCATCGCGCCCGCCTCCGCGCTGCAGCGCACGGTGTACCTGGAAAAGACCGCGCAGGCCGGCAAGCCGACCGTGTTCTCGATCACCTACGAGGTGACGCTGTACGCGCAGTACCACGCGATCGACCCCGACAAGGTGGTGCCGGCGAAGATCACGCCCGAGCTGGCGCCCTACGTGGCCGAACGCGCGCCGCACGTCGTGTTCAGCCAGCCGTTGCGCGTGTTCTCGCAACAAGTGGTGGGCGACGCCACCGACCCGTACGAGATCGCGCGCCGCATCTATGCCGCGGTCGACACGATTCCCTGGGCCGGCGCGCGCGAATACTCGACCATCGCCGACATCAGCGCCTACACCCTGCATGCCGGCCACGGCGACTGCGGCGAACAGACCCTGCTGCTGATCACGCTGATGCGCATGAACGGCATCCCGGCGCGCTGGCAGTCGGGCTGGATCTACAGCGACGGCGACTACGACAACATCCACGACTGGGCCGAGATCTACCTGGCCCCGTACGGCTGGATCCCGGTCGACGTCACCTACGGACGCTTCGACAGCGACGATCCGGCCCTGGAATGGTTCTACCTGGGCGGGCTGGACAACTACCGCATCGCCTTCAACGACGGCTTCTCGGAGCCGTTCGTGCCGGCCAAATCATCCTTCCGCTCCGACACCGTCGACTCGCAACGCGGCGAGGCCGAGTGGGATGGCGGCAACCTGTACTACGACGAATGGAGTTATCGCTCCGAGTGGAAAATCCTGTCGCCGGATCAGACGGAAAACCGATCAGGCGACGCACAACCATCCAGAACGTGATTGGGGAGAGCATCATGGGCACGAGTGGTCGATTCCTGCGCAAGCGCGCGCTTTTCATGGCGATGGGCCTGGCCCTGTCGCTGGTCACCGCACCGGCGGCCCTGGCGGCCAACACCGACGGCTCGATCGTCGGGCACACGCAACCCGGCGCGGTGGTGACGATCGTCAACCCCGACACCGGGTTCACCCGCACGGTCACGGCCGATGCCGACGGCAACTACCGTTTCCCGTACCTGCCGGTGGGCGACTACGTGCTCACCACCCGGGTCGGCGGCACGCAAGCCGGCAGCTCGGTGCCGGTCACGGTGAAGCTGGGCCAGGCCACCACGGTGAACCTGGCCTCGCGCGGCGGCGCCACTGAACTGGGCGCCGTCACCGTCACCGCCAACAGCGTCATCAGCGCCGTCGACGTCACCTCGACCGAGTCGGCCATGAACATCAACGCGCTGCAACTCCAGCGCCTCCCGGTGCAGCGCGACGTGAGCGCGGTGGCCCTGCTGGCGCCGGGCGTGATTTCCGGCACGGCGGGCTTCGGGGGAATCTCCTTCGGCGGCTCGTCGGTCGCGGAGAACACGTTCTACGTCAACGGCCTCAACGTCACCGACTTCTACAACCGCGTCGGTTTTTCCGAGGCGCCGTTCGATTTCTACCAGGAATTCCAGGTCAAGACCGGCGGCTATTCGGTCGAGTACGGCCGCACCACCGGCGGCGTGGTCAGCGCGGTGGCCAAGTCCGGCACCAACGAGTTCCATGCCGGGACGAAGCTCGTGCTGGGACCGGACAGCTGGGAGGCGCATGGCCGCGACAGCTACCTGGACGGCCAGCGCTACATCACCCGCAGCCACGATACCGCGGACAGCAAGCGGCTGAACGTCTGGGCGTCCGGCCCGATCGTGAAGGACAAGCTGTTCTTCTTTGCCATGTACGAGGCGCGCGGCATCCATCCGGTCAATACCAACAACGCCGGCACCACCATCGACCGGGGCAGCGCGGACAACGGTTTCTGGGGAACCACCA
The DNA here is from genome assembly GCA_964496295.1 of uncultured Rhodanobacteraceae bacterium. GTDB lineage: Bacteria > Pseudomonadota > Gammaproteobacteria > Xanthomonadales > Rhodanobacteraceae > Oleiagrimonas. Next base: position 9,095 of record CAZBZD010000047.1, read on the forward strand.
TCGACTGGAACATCACCGACAGGCACCAGCTCTCGCTGATGGCGTTCTCCAACCAGAACCGCACCGACACGGTCACCTACACGTACGACTTCGAAAACGACGCCAGCGGCGAAAAGCTTTCGGAATCCTACGTCAAGAGCGGCGGCCGCAACTGGGCGCTGACCTGGACGTCGTATTTCACCGACACCTTCTCGATGAAGCTCATGTACGGCCGCAACGACCGCCACGTCGTGACCGGTTCGCCCTCGGACAATGCATGCAACTACGTCACGCGTGACCCGGACGTGGTCGACCCCGGCGTGCCGGTCGGCTGCTCGAACAACCTGTCGGTCTACGACCGCGACGACCTGCGCAAGCAGGTCCGCGCCGACTTCCAGTGGACGCTGGGCAACCACCTGCTGCGCTTCGGCGTCGACCGGGAAGTCGACACCTCCGACCTCAGTTCCCACTATTCCGGCCCCGGCGGCATCGAGTACGACGTCAACAGCACGACCCCGGGTTCGCAGATTTCCGACGCGGGCATCGTGCCCCCCGGCTACTACGCCTACGTGCGTGCGCGCCGCTACGAGATCTTCGGCAACTTCGAATCCACCAACAAGGCCTACTACCTGGAGGACAACTGGTCGATCGGCAGCGACTGGGTGCTGAACCTCGGCCTGCGCTACGAAAGCTTCAACAACAAGGACGCCGCCGGCCGCAGCTACATCAAGATGGACGGCATGATCGCCCCGCGCATCGGCGTATCCTGGGACGTGAAGGGCGACGGCACCACCAAGCTGTTCGCCAACGTCGGCCGCTACTTCCTGCCGGTGGCCAACGTCATCAACATCAAGCAGGGCGGCGCCCTGCTCGACGAGCGCACCTTCTACGGGTTCGACGGCTGGCAGATCCTGGAACACGACGGCGTGCGGTACGCCATGCCGATCCTGGGTCCGCAGTTCGGCTTCAGCAACGACCAGGGCGACGGCACCGTCGGCGACCTGCGCTCGGAGGTCGACCACGACATGGACCCGGTGTACCAGGACGAGTTCATCCTCGGCTTCCAGCAGATGATCAACGACAAGTGGTCGTGGGGCGTGCGCGGCATCTACCGCAGGTTGCACAACGCCATCGACGACATGAACATCACCGCCACCGAGTGCGGCCGCGTCGCCAGCAACTGGGTCATGGGCAACCCGGGCCAGCCGGTCACCATCTGGGGCGACACCGATTGCGACGGCGTCGACGACGGCTACCTGACCATCGACACCTCCAAGGGCGGCTACTGGACCGAGAACGACAATTACCAGTACATCGACGGCGAATGGCAGTACGTCAACTCCACCGGCGGATCGCAGCGCGGCTGGGTCGATCCCAAGCGCACGTACAAGGCGGTCGAGTTCCAGGTCAACCGCGCCTGGGACGGCAAGTGGATGTTCAACGCCTCCTACACGCTGTCGTGGAGCGAAGGCAACGCGGAGGGCCCGGTCAACACCGACACCAACTTCGCCGACGCCGGGCGCACGGAGAACTTCGACGATCCGTTCGTGAACCTGCACGGCAACGGTCCCCTGGCCAACGACCACCGCCACCAGATCAAGCTGCGCGGCACGTATGCGGTAACCGACCACTGGCGCTTCGGTGCCACGCTGGACGCCCATTCGGGCGGCCCGATCACCGCCATGGGCGTCGGCAACCCGTACAACTGGAAGAGCTACCACAGCTACTACATCTGCACGGAAAACTGCACGCCCGAGCAGACCTACCCGAACCCGCAGGAAGGCGACACCTGGAGCACGTCCGACCGCGTCTTCAAGCATTCGCCGCGTGGCGGCGCCGGGCGCATGCCGTGGATCGTGAACCTGGGCCTCAGCGTGGCCTACGAGCACGAGGTCGGCGGGGTGGCCATGTTCCGCACCAAGTTTGCGGTGTACAACGTGCTCAACCGGCAGGAACCGGTATGGGTGTACCAGGAGCTGGAGCCGGGCGTGGGCGACCGCAACGCCTTCTTCGGCAAGGAACGGTTCCTGCAATCGCCGCGCTATGCGCAATTGACCATGTCGCTGGAGTTCTGACGCGACCGCTTCCCGCGGGCGGCGGGCCACCGGGCGGCCCGCCGCCGGCACTCCGCGCGACCACGACCACTCCGATCAGGACATGCCCCGGCCCGACGCTTGATCAAAAAAAAGCAACCTCCCCTCTTGGCGGCCTGCATGTGCATACGGGTCGCCTCTTTTTTTCCCGGCAACGCAGGACAGGGTGCACGGAAAAACCCGTGCGCAAGCCGCGCGGGGCGCCCCACGCGATGTCGCGGGGTCTCCGCGGGATCGAGGCAACGACGCGGCTGCTCAGTGCGTCAGGTACAGCTCGCCGATGGTCAGCGCCACGGGATAGGGCATGGGATACCGGCGGTTGCTGAGCAGGATCACGGTGAGGTGCTGTTTCGGCCAGCGGATGACGACGTTGCGGAAACCCATGGTTTCGCCGGATTTCCACACGCTGTCCTCGCTGACGCGCCAGCCGTAGCCGTAACCGACGTCCGGGTCGCCGATCGGCTCGCTGGCGGTGAAGAAAAGCTTTTTCGAGGCATCGCTCAACAACCGGTTGCCGTACAGCGAGGCGTCCCATCTGGCCAGATCGTCGATGGACGAGTAGATGCCGCCGTCGCCGCGCGTGGCGCTGGTCAGGCTCTGGTCGGTGCG
>CAZBZD010000048.1:0-11518 GCA_964496295.1 uncultured Rhodanobacteraceae bacterium
CATCCCGACCTGGTGCGCCAGTACCTTGGCACGGTGGTGCCACAGGGCGACAACTTCTTCGCCGCGCTCAACTCGGCGGTGTTTTCCGACGGCAGCTTCGTGTTCATCCCGAAGGGCGTGAAATGCCCGATGGAGCTGTCCACGTACTTTCGCATCAACGCCGGCCACACCGGCCAGTTCGAGCGCACCCTCATCATCGCCGAGGAAGCCAGCCAGGTCAGTTACCTGGAAGGCTGCACGGCGCCGATGCGCGACGAGAACCAGCTGCACGCGGCGGTGGTCGAGCTGGTGGCGCTGGAAAACGCCAGCATCAAGTATTCCACCGTGCAGAACTGGTACCCGGGCGACGAGAACGGCGTCGGCGGCATCTACAACTTCGTCACCAAGCGCGGCGATTGCCGCGGCGACGATTCCCGGATCAGCTGGACCCAGGTCGAGACCGGCTCGGCGATCACCTGGAAATATCCGAGCTGCGTGTTGAACGGCGATCGTTCGGTAGGCGAGTTCCATTCGGTGGCGCTGACGCATCACTACCAGCAGGCCGACACCGGCACCAAGATGATCCATGTCGGCAAGGACACCCGCAGCAAGATCATTTCCAAGGGCATCAGCGCCGGAAGGAGTTCCAACAGCTACCGCGGCCTGGTCAAGGTGGAAAAGGGCGCCAGCGGCGCGCGCAACTACACCCAGTGCGACAGCCTGCTGATCGGCAAGACCTGCGGCGCGCATACCTTCCCGTACATGGAAGTGAAAAACCCCACGGCCATCGTCGAGCACGAGGCGACCACCTCCAAGATTTCCGACGACCAGTTGTTCTACTGCCGGTCGCGCGGCATCGACGAGGAAAACGCCGTGTCGATGATCGTCGACGGCTTCTGCAAGCAGGTGTTCCGCGAGCTGCCGATGGAATTCGCCGTCGAGGCCAAGGCCCTGCTGGAAGTCAGCCTCGAAGGCGCCGTGGGCTGAGTGCCGGGAGCGGGAAATGGCGAATCGGGAATCGATTCGCCATTTCCCGGCTTCCGGCGACGTGCCTGTTTCAAACCATTCCCTTATCCCGATTCCCGAATCCCATGCTGAATATCGAAAATCTTCACGCCCGCGTCGAGGGCAAGGACATCCTCAAGGGCCTCACGCTGAGCATCGAACCGGGCCAGGTGCACGCCATCATGGGCCCCAACGGCGCCGGCAAGTCGACGCTGGGCAACGTGCTGGCCGGACGCGACGGCTATGAAGTCACCGCAGGCAGCGTCACCTTCGAAGGCAGGGACCTGCTGGGCCTGGCGCCGGAAGAGCGCGCCAGCGCCGGCATTTTCATGGCGCTGCAGTACCCGGTGGAAATTCCCGGCGTCAACAACACCTATTTCCTGCGCACCGCGCTCAACGCCCAGCGCAAGGCGCGCGGCGAGGAAGAGCTCGATTCCCGGCAGTTCCTGCAGCGGGTGCGCGAGCGGCTCAAGGTCATGAACATGTCCAATGATCTACTGCAGCGCGCCGTCAACGAAGGCTTTTCCGGTGGCGAGAAGAAGCGCAACGAGATCTTCCAGATGGCGCTGCTGGAACCGAAGCTGGCGATCCTGGACGAAACCGATTCGGGCCTGGACATCGATGCGCTCAAGCAGGTGGCCGAGGGCGTCAACGCGCAGCGCTCGCCCGAGCGCGCGTTCCTGATGATTACCCATTACCAGCGCCTGCTCGATTACGTCGAGCCGGATTTCGTGCACGTGCTGGCCGACGGTCGCATCGTCGAAAGCGGCGACAAGTCGCTGGCGTTGAAGCTGGAAAAACAGGGCTACGCCTGGCTCGACGAAAACGAAGCCGCCGCGGGAGCCGCGTGATGGCTTCGCCGTTCCTGACCGCGATGGCGGAGCAGGCGCCGGATGCCCTGGCCACGTTGCCGGGCGCCGGGCTGGGCTGGCTGGATGCCGCGCGCCGCGCGCAACTGGATGCCTTTCTGCGCGACGGCCTGCCGGGTACACGCAACGAGGCCTGGAAATACACCGCGCTGCGTGCGCTGGAGCGCCACGCCTTTGCCGCCGGCGACGCCGAAGCCGTCGCGCGCGCGGTGGATGCCGATGCGTTGCTGCTGCCGGGCGTGGACGGCCCGCGCCTGGTGTTCGTCAACGGCGTGTTCCGTGCCGATTTGTCGCTTCTCGACGACTTGCCGGATGGCCTGGACCTGCGCCCGCTGTCGCAGGCCTTGACCGGGGATGCCGAACCGCTGCGCTTTTTCCTGACCCGCGACTGGCAACACCAGGCCGATGCCTTCGCGCGCCTGAACGCGGCACTGGCCGGCGACGGCATGGTATTGCGCGTCGAAGCCGGCGCGCGGGTCGAGCAGCCGGTGCAGGTCGTGCACGTGGGCGCTCCGGCCGAGGCCGAGCTGGCCTGGCATGCGCGCAGCATCATCGACGTGGGCGAGGGCGCCTCGCTGCAGCTTGTCGAGCAGCACGTGGCCAGCGGCGAGCAGGCCCACTTGGGCACGCTGGTGTCCGACGTGGTGTTGCGCGAAGGCGGTAGCCTCGACTGGGTGATGCTGCAGAACGCCGCCGCCAGAGCCACGCTGGTGCGCCGCCACACGCTGCGCCAGGACGCGCGCTCGACGGTGCGCATCCACGCGCTGGAGCTGGGCGGCAAGCTGGCGCGCAACGACATCGACGCGGAACTGCGCGGCGAAGGCGCGCGCCTGGAGACGCGCGGCGTGTTCGTGCCGCATGCGCGCCAGCATCTGGACACGCACCTGGACATCCGCCACGCGGCGCTCGACACTGCCAGCGACGCGTTGTGGCGCGGCGTGGCCGACCAGGGCGGGCACGGCGTGTTCCACGGCCAGATCATCGTCGACCCGGGTGCCGACGGTACCGATGCCTCGCTCAACAACAAGAACCTGCTGTTGTCGCCGCAGGCCGCCATCGACACCCAGCCGGTGCTGGAAATCCATGCCGACGAGGTGCAGGCCGCGCACGGCGCCACCGTCGGCCAGCTCGATGAACTCTCGCTGTTCTACCTGCGCTCGCGCGGCATCCCGTACGAGACGGCGCGCAAGCTGCTGACCGCCGCCTTCTGCCGGGCGGCGCTCGACTCGCTGGCAAACGAAGCCCTGCGGGAACACCTCAACGCCCTGCTGGTGGAGGTGCTTCCCATCGACGAGGCCGCCGCATGAACGCCAAGCCGGAAACCACCGCCGTGCTCGATGTCGCCGGGTTGCGCAAGGATTTCCCGATCCTGGCGCGCCGCGTGCACGACAAGCCGCTGGTGTACCTGGACAGCGCCAACACCTCGCAGAAGCCGCAGGTGGTGATCGACACGGTCAGCCGCTTCTTCGAACATTCCAACGCCAACGTGGCGCGCGCCGTGCATCAGCTCGGCGACGAGGCGACCACGGCCTACGAGGCCACGCGCGACAAGCTGGCCGCCTTCATCGGCGCCAATGCGCGCGACGAGATCGTGTTCACCTCGGGCACCACGCAGGCCACCAACCTGGTTGCCTACAGCTACGCGCTGCCGAGGCTGGGCGAGGGCGACAGCATCCTGACCACGCAGATGGAGCATCATGCCAACATCGTGCCGTGGCAGCTGGTGTGCCAACGCAACGGCGCCTCGCTCAAGGTGGCACCGATCACCGAATCCGGCGAACTGATCGTCGAGGCATTCGTGAAGGCGCTGACGCCGGACGTGAAGCTGGCCTGCGTGACCCACGTCTCCAACGTGCTCGGCACGGTCAATCCGGTCAGGCAGCTGGCGCGCGAGTGCCGCAAGCGCGGCATCCCGCTGCTGGTGGACGGCTCGCAGGCCGCGCCGCACCTGCCGCTGGACGTAAAATCCCTCGGCTGCGACTTCTACGCCCTCACCGGCCACAAGATGCTGGGGCCGACCGGCACCGGCGCGTTGTGGGCGCGCAGGGAACATCTGGAAGCGATGCTGCCGTTCTTCGGTGGCGGCGAGATGATCCGCGAAGTGAAGTTCTCCGGCACCACGTTTGCCGATGTGCCGCACAAGTTCGAGGCCGGCACGCCGAACATCGCCGGCTTCGTGGGCCTGGGCGCGGCCATCGACTATCTTGCCGGGCTGGGCATGGACCGCATCGCCGCCACCGAGCACGAACTGGGCGCCTACATGGCCGAGGCCCTGGCCGGCGTGCCCGGCCTGCGCATCTACGGGCAGGCGCCGGACAAGGCCGCGGTGTTCTCGTTCCTGATCGACGGCATCCACGCGCACGACCTGGCCACCATGCTCGACCTGGAAGGCGTCGCGGTGCGCTCGGGCCACCATTGCGCGCATCCGCTGATGCAGTTCTACGGCGTGCCGGCGACGGTGCGCGCCTCGCTGGCGTTCTACAACACGCGCGATGAGATCGACCGTTTCGTCGAGGCCATCGCGAAGGTGCGCAAGCTGCTGGCCTGACCCCTGCCACGGTTCCACGATGGATTGCCACATGACCGATACCTTGCAGTTTCGCGCCGCCACGGCCGGGGACATACCGGCCGTCGTCGCGCTGGTGACCTCGGCCTACCGCGGCGATGCCAGCCGCGCCGGCTGGACGACCGAAGCCGACCTGCTGGATGGCCAGCGCGTCGACCCGGAAGGCGTGCTGGCCGACATCGAACGGCCGGATAGCCGCGTGCTGCTGGCCGAGCAGGGCGGCCGGCTGCTGGCCTGCGCGCACGTCGAAAAACAGGGGGATGCCGGTTACTTCGGCATGTTCGCGGTGCAGCCGGGTCTGCAGGGCGTCGGCGTCGGCAAGCGCGTGCTGGACGAGGCCGAGCGCATCGCGCGCGAGGAGTGGCAATGCACCGACATGCGCATGACCGTGATCGACGTGCGCGACGAGCTGATCGCCTGGTACGAGCGCCGCGGTTACCGCCGCACCGGCGAGTACCGGCCGTTTCCGTACGGCGACGAGCGTTTCGGCATTCCCCGGCGCGACGACCTGCGCTTCGAATGGCTGGCCAAGCGGCTGCGCGCGGGAGCCGCGGCATGAGCGAATGGATCGAGGTGGGCACGCGCGACGAATTGCTGCCCGGCGAGTTCAAGGTCGTGTGGGACGAGGACACGCCGATCGCCGTGTACAACATCGACGGCGACCTGTACGCCATCGAGGACACCTGCACGCACGACGGCGGCGACCTGGCCGGCGGCGAGGTGTTCGGTTTCGAGGTCGAGTGCCCGCGTCACGGCGCGCGTTTCGACGTGCGCACGGGCGCCGTGACCCGGCCGCCGGCGGTGACGCCGATCGCGTCCTTCCCGGTCAGGGAGGAGGACGGCCGGATCTGGACGCGCGACGACCGCTTCGATTGAACGTCCCCGCCGGTGACGAGGAGGTGCGGGCTCAGAACAGCTCGCGCCGGTAGCGCCCGTCGGCATGCAGGGCCTCGACGTTGTCCGCGCCGAGGGTTTCTTTCAGCACGGCATGCACGCCCGCGCCCATGGCCGGGCTGCCGCAGACCATGACGTGGCCGCCGCGATCCAGCCAGGCCGCCAGCTCGTCGCGGTACCGGGCCAGGCAGTCCTGCACGTAGCCGTCACCGTCGCGCGAAAAACAGACATCCAGCCGCGCCAGCGCGCCGCCGGCCCGCCAGCCTTGCAGGGTGGCGAGCTGGTGTCCGTCGTGCCGTCGTTCGCGCTCGCCGTAGATCAGCCAGGCTTCCCCGTGCGGGCCTTGCGCACGCTGTTGCAGCACGCCGAGGAACGGCGCGATGCCCACGCCGTTGGCGATCATCAGCAACGGCACGTGCGCCGACGGCGCATGGAAATGCGGGCAGGTGCGCAGGCGCGCGTCCACGACACCGGGCGGCGTTGCGGCATCGCACAGGCGGCCCGAGGCCAGGCCGGCATCGCCGTCGCCGCCTTCGGTTTGCCGCACCAGCAGGCGGGCGTGGCCGTCGTCCGGCAGCGAGGCGATGGAATAGCTGCGCGGTACCAGTGCCGGCAGCGCATCGACCAGCGCCTGGGCATCGGTGGCCGGCCCGGTGTGCGCCGGGGGCAGCGGTTCGCGGCGGGCCAGCGCCTCGCGCAGGGGGAGTCGTTCGCCATCCAGCATGACCGGCGCGGCGGGATCGAGCGCCCGCTGCCGCAGCCAGGCGTCGATGCGCTCCGGGGTCGGCGTCACGTACAGTTCCAGCAGGTCGCCGGGCTGCCACGCCGGTGCATCTTCGGGCGGGGCCAGGTCCAGCGCGACGAGCGGGGCGGCATCGCTGCCGGGGTTGAGTTCGCGGCGGGCGATCACGCGCCAGGGCACGAAGCTTTCGGCACGGGCCGCGGCCGGGGCGGCCACGTCGCTGCCGGCCAGCGACGGCCACTGGGCCTGCAATTGCGCGTGCCAGTGTTCGATGGCCGCGGGTTCGGCTTCGTGCGCCTCGACCGTGCCGAACAGCGGTTTCGAGCCGCAGGCCGTGAGCCAGCGCGAAAGCGCGTGGCCGAAGCCGCAGAAGACGTCGTAGCGACGGTTGCCCAGGGCCAGCACGGCACAGCCCAGGTGCGACAGGTCCGGCGGTTCGGCGTTGCGCATGTACCGGCGCACGAAGCCCAGCGCGCTGTCCGGCGGGCCGCCGTCGCCGTAGCTGGAAACGACGAACAGCGCGCGGCCGTCATGCTGGTCCAGGGCACGGCCTCCGGCGGCATCGAGGGCCAGCACGCGCGGAGCCAGGCCGGCCTGTTGCAGCCAGCCGGCCGTCCGCCGGGCCAGGCGCTCGGCGGTGCCGCTCTGGCTGGCGTGCAGGACCAGGACCGGCTCGCCGGTCGTCGTCGCGGCGGGCAGGTGCTCGCGACGGGTGCGCGCGGCCATGCGCCGGCGCTGCAGCCACAGCCACACGCCGGTGATGAAGAACAGCGGCATCAGCAGCGAGGCCAGCGACATCAGGTACAGCCCGGGCTTGCCGAAGAAACTGCCGGCGTGCAGCGGATACAGGGAACGGATGAAGCGACGGCCGCGCGGCTGGTCGGCGTAGTGTTGCGAGGCAAGGATGGCCCCGTCGAGCGGGTCGATTTTCAGCGTGTCCCAGGCGCGCTCGTGGGCGCTGGAAGGCGTCTGGTAGCGGATCCGGATCGCCGCGTCCGGGTTGCGGGTCAGGCTGATGACGGCACGCTCGGCATCCGGCGTCGCGTGGCGGAACGTGGCCCAGGCCGTGTCGACCGGTACCAGCGGATCGTCCGGGTTGCCGGGCGGCGGCGCGCGCGGGCGCAGGCTTCCGGACACGCCGGCCATGCCGTTGAGCGCGTCGCGATAGAAATCGTAGGACCACCACAGGCCGGTCAGCGCGGCCAGCAGGTAGAACGCCAGTACCCAGGTGCCGAAGATGGCGTGCAGGTGCCACAACAGGTTGCGGCCGCGCAGGCGCACGTCCAGCTTCAGCCAGGCACGCAGCGAGCGCATGTGCTTTGGCCAGCGCAGGACCAGGCCGGTCACGACCAGCAGGATCAGCAGGGCGGTGCTGGCGCCGACGATCTGCTTGCCGACCCTGCCCGCGGCCAGGCGCCGGTGCAGGTCCTCGGCCACGTGGAAGAAGCCGGTGCCGCGCAGGGGGCCGAGCACCTCGCCGCTGTACGGGTCGACGGCCACCCGCAGTCCGCCGCGGCGCTGGCCCGGTTCGGCCATGCGCACCATGGCCGCGCGGTCGTCGCCGTTCCAGCCCAGGCGGCTCGGGCGCAACCCGGGGTAGGCGGCCTGCGCGGCGGCGATGAGCGTGTCGGGCGGTAGCGGGCTTGCCTGCGCCGGGGCGCTGATCTGCGTCTGCGGGTTGACCATGTCCAGCAGCGGCTGTTCGAAACCGATCAGTCCGCCGGTGACACCGACCACGGCCAGTACCGCGCCGGCGGTCAGCCCGGTGATCCAGTGCAGTCGGAACAGGAAACGCTTGAGCAGGAACGGCATGCGGGTATGTCCGGAAGCGGTCGAGCACGGCCATGGGCCGGGAAGCTGCCGGATATAAACATGAATGAGAATAATTATCAATGCCAACAGTGCGGAAACGGCGCCCCCGGCGTGACTTCTGCCTCATGCGGAGGGCGTGCTAATGTCCGAGCTTGGAGGGGCCATTCGTGGAGAATGGCCTCTCATCACGTCTGAACGTCGGGGGAAACATGCCACGAATATTCTTGCGTTCCGGCCCCGCGGGGTGGATGGCCCTGGCCGTCCTGCTGCTGCCGGGCGTCGCGCTGGCCGCGCAATCGGCGTTGCCGGCCGCGGCTTCCAGCACGCCGGTTCCCGCCGCGGCCACCAGCACGGCAGCTCCCGCCGCGCCCGCCGCCGCACCGATTCCGTTCGTGTCGCCGCACGCCGCCAATTTCAAGGTGCCCAGCGCCCCGGATGCCTGGGGCGGCCCGCGTACCGCGGCCGACGCGACGCTGTCCGACCAGGTGACCAGCTACACCATCCACGCGACGCTGGATCCGGACAAGCACACGATCGACGCGACCGAACGCATGACCTGGCGCAATCGCAGCAAGCGTCCGGTCGACAAGGTGTATTTCCATCTCTACCTGAATGCGTTCGAGAACCCGGGCAGCACCTGGTTCACCGAGCGGCGCATGCTGTCCGGCAGCGGCCACACGCGGGGCGCGGCCAAACTGGACAAGGGCGAGTGGGGCCACATCGACCTCAAGAGCGTCGAGCAGGGCGGGCAGAAGGTTTCCTGGCGCTACGTGCACCCGGACAACGGCCCGAAGACCGACCACACCGTGGTGGAGTTCGACCTGCCCCGTCCGGTGCCGGCCGGCGGCACGCTGACCCTGGACATCCAGTTCCACGACAAGCTGCCGCGGGTGGTCGAGCGCACCGGCTGGTTCGGCAAGTTCCACCTGGTGGCGCAGTGGTTTCCCAAGATCGGGGTGCTGGAACTGCCCGGCGAGCGCGGCGCCACGCAGGTGCGCTGGAACGTGCACGAGTTCCACAAGCACAGCGAGTTCTACGCCGATTACGGCAATTACGACGTCACCCTGACGGTGCCCGAAAACTACACCGTCGGCGCGGTCGGCGTGCAGCAGGGCAAGCCGGTCGTCGAGGACGGCAAGGCCACGTATCGCTTCGTGCAGCACGACGTGGAGGATTTCGCCTGGATGGCCGCGCCCGGTTACAAGACCCTGTCCACCACCTGGACCGGGCCGGGCAGCCCCCGGGTCGACGTCAAGGTGATCTACCCGCCGGAATACAAGGGCGTCGCCAGACCGGTACTGAAGGCGACCACCGATTCGCTGACCTATTTTTCCGGGACGCTGGGCCCGTATCCGTACAAGACGGTCACGGCCGTGGTGCCGCCGTACAACGCCGGCGAGGCCGGCGGCATGGAGTATCCGACCTTTTTCACCGCCGAGGGCAGGGAGAGCGTCACGCCCGGCACGATCAGCCAGTACATGATCGACTTCGTCACCATCCACGAGTTCGGCCACGGCTACTTCATGGGCATCCTGGGCTCCAACGAGTTCGAGGAACCCATGCTGGACGAGGGCATGAACGAGTACTGGGACGACCGCATGCTGGTCGACCGCAAGCAGAAGATCCACCTGGCCACGCCGTTCATGAAATGGCTGGGCATCGATCCGGCGATCGACCCGTTCGTCATGGAACGCCTGAGCGGCGTCGTCGGCATCGATTTCCCGAGCGACTCGCTGGACGCCAATTCCTGGGACCGCATGTCCAATTCCAGCTATGGCTCGGTCTATTCGCGCACGGCGTCGGCCATGCGCACGCTGGAAAACCTGGTGGGGCACGAGGCCATGGGCCGGGCGATGAAGGCCTATTACGAGAAATGGAAGTTCCGTCATCCCAGCGCGGCCGACCTGCGCGTGGTGCTGGAGAACCACACCGGCAAGCCGCGGCTGGTCGATGCCGTTTTCGCCACGCAGGTCTATGGCACCCGGCGTGTCGATGCGCGCGTGGTGGATGTCCACAGCGTCGAGCTGGCGCCGCGCGCGGGCAGCTACGTCGAGAAGGGCAAGCGCGTCACGCGTACCGGCAGGGAAGTGGCCGAGAACGTCGAGGCGGCACGCAAGGCATGGAAGAAACAGCATCCCGAGGCCGAACATGGCGGGCCGTACCCGTGGCGCAGCTTCGTGACGGTCAAGCGCGACGGCGCGCCGATGCCCGAGACCCTCAAGGTGACCTTCGCCGACGGCTCCACCGAGACCGTGCAATGGAACGACGGCAGCCGCTGGAAGCGTTTCACCTGGGACAGGCCGACCAGGGTGATTTCCGCCGAGCTCGATCCCGGGCACAAGAACCTCCTCGATGCCAACAAGCTCAACGACAGCTACGCCGTGAAGGCCGATGACGCCGCTTCCAGTCGCTGGACGGCCGATTTCGCGGCGCTGGTCGAAAGCTTCTTCACGTTCCTGGTGACGCTATGACGAAGAACAGACAACGCGTGGGCTGGGGCGCTTTCCCCAGGGCCCTGTGGGCGGCATTGCAGTGGCGCGTGATGCTGATCTGGATCGTGCTGATGGCGCTGCCGACGGCCATCGCCGCCATGCCGATGGGGCATGCGCTGGGCAAGCTGCTCGATCATTCCGTGCATGCCGATGCCCTGGCGCAGAAGTTCCACGGCCTGCTCATGGGGGACGCGGTCGTCTCCATGAGCAGGCATGCCATCGGCCTGGGCGGGTCGCAGTCGGCCGCCCTGCTGGTCACCCTGCTGCTGTCGCCGTTTTTGACCGGCGTGGTGGTGACCGCGGTGCGTTCGCTGCGCCATGCCTCGCTGGGCGAGCTGATGCACGGCGGCCTGGGCCAGTACTGGCGCATGCTGCGGTTGATGCTGTGGTCGCTGATACCTTATGCCATCGCTTTTGGCATCGGCGGCTTCGCACTTCACGTGGCGTCGGCGCATGCGGCGAAAGACGTGCTGGAATCGGTCGCCGACCGCGGCCACCTGGTCGCCAGGATCATCCTGCTGGCATTGCTGGTGCTGGCGCACGCGATCATGGAATCCAGCCGGGCCCAGGTGGCGGCCGACGAGAACCTGCGTTCGGCCACGCGGGCCTTCGGGCGCGGCATCGTCATGCTGTTGCGCCGGCCCCTGGCCACGCTGGGCCTGTACCTGGCCACCAGCATTGTCGGCTACGTGCTGGCGGGCCTGGTCGGCATGCTGCGGATCCGTACCGATGCGGTCGGCATCGGCGGCTACATCGCGGCCGTGCTGCTGGCGCAGCTGATCGTGGTGATCCTGGCCTGGCAGCGCACCGCACGCATCAGCGCGCTGACCATGGTGGCGCGCACCACGTCATCGCGTCGCCGGCATGGAAGCAATGCCAACCTGGCGCCAGCCATCTAAAAACCACGGGTAGGGCGGGCATTGCCCGCCATGGGAAGCTCACGACAGGCGCAGGCCATGTTCTTCCCACAGAAAAACGGGATTATTCGTAGGAGCGCACCTGGGCGGGGCCTCAAGGCGTGTTCATGCGCCGAGGCCCATCGCGCCCAGGTACGCTCCTGCGGGGAACAACGCAACGAACCTGTACGGTGGGAGCCAGCCCTGCTGGCGATGGCCTGGTTATGCGCATAATCAGGCCATCGCCAGCAGGGCTGGCTCCT
>CAZBZD010000049.1:0-11272 GCA_964496295.1 uncultured Rhodanobacteraceae bacterium
CGCCAGAACCAGGACAGGTCCTCGCCCGCGGCGCTGTCCATGGCGCGGAAGAAGTCCGACGGCGACGGGTGCTTGAAGGCCCAGGCATTGACGTACTGGCGGAAGGCCGCGTCGAAACGCTCCGGCCCCAGGATCTGGTCACGCAACAGGGTCAGGCCGTAGGCGGCCTTGAAGTAGGTGATCGGGTGTCGATACTTCTCCTGGATGGCGTCGGCGCGCGTCAGGATGGCCGGTGCGTCGGCGTCCTGCAGGACCTTGACGATGTCCCTGGCCGGATCGCCGGTCTCGGGCGCGTACTCGCCGTCCTTCTTGGGCGCGAACTGGCCGTCGTGGGTCTTGCCCCACTGCGCGTGCGCGAGCACGTCGACGAAGGTGTTGAAGCCCTCGTCCATCCACGCGTCGCGGCGCTCGTTGGAGCCGACGATCATCGGGAACCAGGTGTGCCCGAACTCGTGCACGCCGAGCATGAACAGGCCGTAGCCCTTGGCCTTGTACCAGTCGAACACGATGCCCGGGTATTCCATGCCGCCGGCAACGCCGGCCTCGGCCACGGCGTTGGCCCACGGATAGGCGAAGCCCGTGTATTTGGAGAAATATTCGAGGGTGTACTTGACGCCCTGCGTCGAGTCCTGCCAGCCGTCCTTGCCGATGCTCTCCACCGGGTAGGCCGACTGCGCCAGGGCGTGCTTGCCGTTGGGCAGGTCGACGCGCGCGGCGTCCCACACGTAGGCCCTGGACGCGCCGAAGGCCACGTCGCGCGTGTTGTCCATGCGGAAGTGCCAGGTCAGGGTGCCGCTCTGCTTTGGGCGGCTGGACGGGTCGGTGACTTCGGCGGCCGTGCGGATCATCACCGTCTCTTCGCTGTGGCGCGCTTTCTCGAGACGCCGCAGCTGGGTCCGGGTGAGCACGTCCTCCGGGTTCATCAGCCTGCCCGAGCCGACCACCAGCATGTCCCAGGGCACGGTGACGTAGTAGTCGACGTCGCCGTATTCCAGGTAGAACTCGTTGTTGAGGTAGGGCAGCGTGTCCCAGCCGCGCAGGTCGTCGTAGACGGCGAGGCGCGGGAACCACTGGGCGACCTCGTAGACGTCGCCGTTCTTGGTCGGATACCAGTCGGTGCGCCCGCCGAAGCGGCCCGGCATGGTGTAGCTGTAGACGATGCGCACCTCGACCTTGCCGCCCTCCGGCTTCAACGCCGCGGGCAGGTCGATGCGCATGCGCGTGTCGGATACCATGGTGCGCGCCTTGACGAAACCACCGGTACCTTTCACCTCGACCGAGGCGATGCGATAGCCGTCGGTGTGATCGGTCGGCTTGGGCGCGTGCGCCGCGCTGAAATTGCCGCGCGCGTCGGGCTTGTAGCGGTTCTGGTCCATCTGCAACCACAGGAAACGCAACGTGTCCGGGCTGTTGTTGGTGTAGGTGAAGGTTTCGGTGGCGCTCAGCGTCCTTTTTTCCGGATCCAGCGTGGCACGGATGGTGTAGTCGACGCGGTTCTGCCAGTAATCGGGACCGGGCATGCCGTTGGCCGAACGATAGCGGGTGACCGGATACTGGTAATGGAACGGCGCGAAAGCCTCGATCGGGTCGTACTGCGATGTCGTGGCCGGCGTGGCGGCCGGGGCGGCACCGGCAAGCAGCAAACCGGCGGCGCACAGGGAGAGCAGGAAGGTCTTCATGGACACCTCGTGGAGGAACGGGGAACCGGCCGCGGGCGCCCGCGGCCGGACGGGGATGTCGTCAATGCCGGATTTCGTGGCTGTACCGGGCAGGGATCTTCGCCTCGGGCCGGGCGTGGTGGTACATGGCCCAGGTGATCTGCTGCATCAGCCAGTGGCGGTTCTTGCCCTTGCCGAACAGGTCGAAGTGGGTCTTGCCGGGCAGGAATTCCACCTCGGCATCGGCGCCGACGCTGTCGAGCACCTTCTTCAACCTGTGCGCGGCGCCGTCGAGGTAGAAGGTGTCGGCGGTACCCACGATGAGGTGGATCTTGCCGTCGAGATCGGGTTCCAGTTCGGGCCACTTCGTCTTGATGCGATGGGCGATGTCGTAATGGTCACGCCAGTACTCGACCACCTCGGGATTCACCTTGCCGGTGTCGCGGTCGAACATCGGTTCGGGGCGACCATCGGCCCCGCGCGGCGAGAACACCCATTCGAACGAGGCCATCTGGCCCCCGTACGGACCGAGCACGCGCTCGAGCTGCGCGAACTGCTTGAAGGTGGCAATCACCTTGCCCTTCATGCGCACCAGCGGATACGGGCTGCCATCGGGCTGGTAGTAGACATTGGCGTTGGGGGCGTACAAGTCCGGCCCGGTGAAATCGTGGAAGTCGCTGGGGTCGGGCGAGGTCGACCAGGTGCCGCCGAAGACCTTCGGGTAGCGCGTCTGCAGCCACAGCGTGGCCCAGCCGCCGGATGAGTGGCCGGTGAGAAAACGGCTGCCCGGCTTGCCGTCCATGCGGTACTGCGCTTCCAGATGCGGGATCAACTCGGTGGTCAGCGCCGTGCCCCAGGGGCCGTTGTTGACCGAGTCGGCGAACTCGTGCGTGCCGCGCGGGCTGGATTCGTCCAGGAACACCCAGATCATCGGCGGAATCTCGCCCTTCCGCATTTGTCCGAAAATCGAAGTGGCCTTGGACGTGAGGTAATTCAGGCGCGCACCGTAGCCGGGCGTGAAATACACCGTCGGGTAATGCGCGGACGTGTCCTTGTCGTAGCCCGGCGGCAACAGCACCCAGCCCCGGATGTGCATCGGGCGACCCCAGAACTTGCTCAATGCCGGGCTGACGAAATCGACCTTGCGGCTGTGCGCATGGGCCGCCTTCATGACCGGGGCCATCTTCTCGATCATCTTGCGGTACTTGGGCGGCACGTCGGTGGGCAGCGTCCACGGCTTGCGCGCCGGCGGCAGCGTGTTCTCCAATTCCAGCGTGGGAATCGAGGCCTGCTTGCCGAACGTCACCTCGACCACCGGGCTGACCAGGTCGCCCGGACCGCGCCCGCTGAAGTTGTAGTCGCGGTTGACGTCCAGCACCGCCTGCATGGCGTACTTGCCCGGCGCCAGCCCGGAAAACGGCTCGGGGAAAGCCAGCGCGTCGGCATCGATCAGCACCGACTTGCCGGAGGCCAGGCTCTCCACGTCCATCGCCGCCACCGCCGTCTGGGTGGGAAAGAAGGCGCTGGTATCGACCTTTTCCACCTTGCCGTCATGCTTCTTCGCCTTGTCGGCCGGAATGGCGAACAGCAGCAGGCGGCCCGATACCGGCTGGTCCGAAGGCACGCCCAGGGTCACCCGGAACACGCGATGGGCGGCCAGCGTGGTCGGCCCCGAAGCCAGTACCGGCGACGCCACCAGCGCAAACAGGCTGAGCACGACGAGCATTCGGCATTTTCGCAACACGGACATGGGTCGATCCCCTCGGATGGATGACGCGACTGGGCCTTTCCGGCAAGCGGAGGTTCAAGCCCATTGGAATAACACGAAACGAGACGCGCCGGCAGCCGCCGAAAGTCACGCCCGCATCGCATGGCCGGTACCCGCGTCGCACGCGCCCCTCCACGACAGTAGTGCCTGCCCGGCCGGCCGGAGTTTCCCCAGGCGGGGGTTTACCCGCGCCATGGCGTTGTCTAAGCTGGCCGGGCATGGCGACCCGGCAAAGAGGAGCCGCGATGAATGCGCACAGCGACCACATCGACCTGACCGACCTGGCTTCGTGCGGGGTGTATTTCGTCACCCGCGAGGACATCGGCACCATCGCCGACGGCGCCGACCGCGAGCATTTCAACGTGCATCACGTCGACCTTGCCGGTTGCCGCGATCATGCCGGCTTCGCCGAGCGCCTCGCCGGCAGCCTGTCGCTGCCCGCCGGCTACGGTCGCGACTGGCCGGCCCTCGTCGCCTACCTGCAGGACATGGACGGCCTGCCCTCGCGCGGCCATGTCGTGCTCATCACGCATCCCGATCCGTGGCGGCAGTCCGATCCGGACGGCTTCGACGCGGCGCTGGACGCCCTGGAGGAAACGGCCGCCATCTGGGCCGGCGAAGGCGTGGCCTTTTTCGTTTTCCTGCCGCAGACACCGGAAGCGGCAACCGTGCCCGGCCCCGGTTGAGCACCACCCCCGTCCGACCTGTCCCGCCGATTTCCCGCCGCCGCGGGATGGACGCCGCCCGCGCCGGGCGACGCTCGCGCGAACAGGAGCAGCCGCGACGGTCATCACGACCGCATCGCGGCCAGGGTTGCGTTGATGGGGTTATCCCCTGATTATTAGGCGCTGGCGCGCCTGTGCAACATGCCGCACGCGCTCACCCACACATCAGGCGAGGGGCCTTCATGTCATCCACAGAAATTCCATCCATGGGCGGAGACGACCATCGCCTGAAACGCCATATCGGCATGGTCGGCCTGCTGTTCACGGCCGTGGGTTCGATCATCGGCTCCGGCTGGCTGTTCGGTGCGCTGTACGCGGCGCAGATCGCCGGTCCCGCATCGATCATCTCCTGGCTGGTCGGCGCGATCATGATCGGTTTCATCGGCCTGACCTATTCGGAACTGGGCACGATGTTCCCGATGTCGGGCGGCGTGGTGCGGTTCCCGCACTTCGCGTTCGGCTCGTTCGCCAGTTACACCACGGGCTTCATCACCTGGATCGCGGCGGCATCGACCGCACCGATCGAGGTCCTGGCGGCGCTGCAATACGCCAACCACTACATTCCCTGGCTGCAGCGGCTGCAGGACGGCGTGGCCGTGCTCACCACGCCGGGATATTTCGTCGCGGCCGCGCTGATGCTTCTTTTCAGCATCGTCAACGTCATCGGCATCCGCTGGTTCGCCCGGCTCAACAACGCGCTGGTGTGGTGGAAACTCGGCATCATCTGCCTGGTGATCGTGGTCTTCCTCCTGGCCGACTTCAACGGCGGCCATTTCTCGCACCCCGAGCACGGCGGGTTCCTGCCGTTCGGCTGGCACGGGGTGTTTTCGGCCATCGCCACCGCCGGCATCGTGTTTTCCTATCTCGGCTTCCGCCAGGGCGTGGAACTGGCCGGCGAAACCGACAATCCGCAGCGCAACGTGCCGATCGCCGTGATCGGCTCGCTGGTGCTGTGCGCCCTCATCTACATCCTCCTGCAGGTGGCCTTCATCGGCGCCCTGCCGCTGGCCTCGCTGGCCAACGGCTGGGACCAGATCAGCACCACCGGTCTGGGCGACAACCATGCCGAGCTGCTGGCATTCGGCCCGCTGGCGGCTCTGGCCACCACGCTGGGCCTGACCTGGCTGGCGAAACTGCTGTACATCGACGCCTTCGTCTCGCCCGCCGACACGGGTCTGATCTACACCACCATCACGTCGCGGCTTTCCTACGCCATGGGACGCAACGGCAACGCGCCCTCGGCCCTGGCCAAGGTCAACGATCGCGGCGTCCCGTGGATCAGCGTGATCCTGACGTTCTTCGTGGGGCTGATCTTCTTCCTGCCGTTCCCGGGCTGGCAGAAATTCGTCGGCTTCGTCACCTCGGCCACGGTGCTGTCGTTCGGCTCGGGCCCGCTGGTGCTGATGGCGCTGCGTCGCGAACTGCCCGACCACAAGCGCCCGTTCCGGCTGGGCGGCGGCTGGATCATTCCCTACCTGGCGTTCCTGTCCTCCAACCTGATCGTGTTCTGGTCGGGCTGGGACGTGGTGTGGAAGCTGATGCTGACGATCGTGCTGGGCTTCATCCTGCTTGCCGTCCACGAGATCGGCTGGCGCAAGCACACGCCGAGGCTCGACTTCCGTGCCGGTTTCTGGGTAATCGTGTGGCTTGTCGGCCTCACGCTCATCTCCTGGCTGGGCCGATATCCCGAGCCCGTGGCGCAGGCCGGCAACCTCGGTCTCCTCGGCCTGGTATCGGGGCTGGTCGTGCTGGCCGTCTTCTCGGCACTGATCATGTGGCTGGCGCACGCTTTCCGGCTGCCGGCCCAGCGCGTGGTCGAACACATCAACGAATGCGAAGGCCAGGACGCCCCGCGCGTGACATGACGGCCATGGCGACCCCGCGGGTAGTCAACGGACCGGCACCGGCATGAACACCGCGGAATTCGCCCTCGCGGGCGACAGCATCGCGCTGTGCCGGTTGCTCAAGCTGGCCGGCATGTGCCCCAGCGGCGGCAGCGCCAAGCTCGTCATCGCCGCCGGCGAGGTCCGCGTCGACGGCGTGGTGGAGACGCGCAAGACCTGCAAGATCCGCGCGGGCCAGGTCGTCAGCCTGGACGACGCGTCCATCCGCGTGACCGGCGCTTGACGCCGGCCGCGGATCGCGCCGTCAGCCCGCCCCGCCGGCGGCCTTGCGGCCCAGGCGGCTGATCCATACGTACATGCCGGTCACCACCAGCACGAAGGCCATGCCGCCGATCCATTCCGCGGCATGGGCAAACCCGGGCCCGACCAGGGCCAGCGGCGCCGCGCGGCCGGAGAACACCACGATGGCGGCGATCACCACGCCCAGGATGCTCTCGCCGACGATCAGGCCGGAGGCCATCAGCACGCCGAGCTGTTTCTTGCCCTCGGCATTCGCGCCGCGCTCGGCGCGGTGGTTGAAATACCACCCGACCACGGCACCGATGGCCACCATCAGCGTCACGTCCGAGGGCAGGTACACGCCCAGGCCGACCGCCAGCGGTGGCAGGCGCATCTTCGTGCCCAGCTTGCCCAGGATCTCGTCGATAACGATGAAGGCCACGCCGATGCCCGCCCCGATCCAGATCAGGTTCCACTGCATCTTGCCCTGCAGTATCCCTTCCGACAGGGCCGAGATCAGGCCGGCCTGCGGCGCCGCCAGCGCATGCTCGGTGGCATTCGGGCCGCCGGCGAACCCGTAGGCCCGGGCCAGCATGTTGAGCACGAACGGAATGATGAACGCGCCGGCGATGACGCCGATGACCAGTGCCACCTGCTGTTTCCAGGGCGTGGCATCCACCAGCTGGCCGGTCTTGAGGTCCTGCAGGTTGTCGTTGGCAATGGTGCAGCCGGCAAACACCACCGAGGAGGCGAACAGCGCGAACGCCACCAGGGCCTGTCCCGCGCTCTCGGGCAGGTACGGCCGCACCCCGAGCGCCAGCAGCACCGAGGCGATCACCACCACCAGGATGCCCACACCGGAAATGGGGCTGTTGGACGAACCGACCAGGCCCGCCATGTAACCGACGATGGCGGCGACGAAAAAGCTGATCAGGGCAATGAACACGATGCCGCCGATCACCAGCACCCAGATGTCGCCGCCGAGCCCCGCGCCGTTGCCGAAATCGGCCAGCAGCCAGGCGATCGGGAACATGCACACCAGCGTGACCAGGGCCACGATGCCGATGGGAATGTCGTACTCGGTGCGTGGCAGGGTTCCCCCCTGGCCACTCTTGCGCATGCGCGACGAACGCAGGGCCGATGCCAGCCCGGTGGTCACCGGCTTGACCAGGCGCAGCAGGGCCCAGATCGCCGCCGCGCCGATCGTGCCCGCGCCCAGGAAGCGCACCTTGTGGTTGTAGGTGTAGGAAATCAGCTCGTCCAGGCCGCCGGGAACATGCATCAACGCGGAGTAGTGCGGCATCGCCCAGCCCCAGGCGATGGCCGTGCCGATCAGCATCGACACGCCGACCCAGAGCCCGACCAGGTGGCCCACGCCCAGCAACGCCAGCGACAGGCTGAAATTGAAGCCGCTGCCGCCGCGCTCGCCCACGTGGAAATAGCCGGCCACGCTGGCCGCGAACACGTGCGTGGCCTCGATCACCTGGAACAGCGCCGAGACGATGGCGCCCCACAGCACGGCGAGGAAACCGGCCTTGCCGGCCTCCACGCCGGCCCCGGTGCTGCCCGCCGCGGCATGCTCGCGATGCTGCGCGCCGACCTTGAGCACCTCCGCGCAGGCCACGCCCTCCGGGTACGGCAGGTCCGAGCCGGTCACCAGCGCCCGTCGCAACGGGATGGAATACATCACGCCGAGGATGCCGCCGAGCGCGCAGATCAGCATGGTTTCCCAGTACGGGAAATCGGCCCACCAGCCGATGATCACCATTCCCGGCAACACGAAGATGATCGCCGACAGGCATCCCGCCGAGGAAGCAATGGTCTGCACGATGTTGTTTTCCTGGATGGTGGCGTTGCCCACCTTGCGCAGGATGGCCATCGAGATCACCGCCGCGGGAATCGAGGTGGCGAAGGTCAGGCCCGCCTTGAGCCCGAAATAGACATTGGCCGCGGTGAACACCAGCGTGATGAGTATGCCGATGATGATGCCGCGAATGGTCAGTTCGGTGCGCGGCGCGAACGCGTTCGCTGGTGATGTGCTCACGTAGATTCTCCCGGCTTGAAACCCCCGATTGCCGGTGGCGCGGGCCAGCGGCAGGACAAGAGCATGACACGTCTCCCCCGCATCACGCCATTGGCGACTCCGCCACTCTGGTCAATAATGGACCATCGCGGCTTCGACGAGGAATGCGCGGCACCATGGTCCTGCCACTCTTCCAACGCTTCGCCATCGCGCTGAAACGGCTGCACCGGCGCGCGCGCGGCGACACCTGGTTTCCGCACGTGCCGCTGGCCCTGCTGCTCGGCCTGGGCGGGCTGGGGCTGCTCAAGGCCGATCTCGGCAGCCGCTGGGACAGCTTCATCATCAACCTGCTGCAGGGGCAGACCGACATCCCTCCCAGCGTGCTGCCGCCGCTGCTGATCGGCACCGGCATGCTGATCATGGCGCTGGGGCTGCTGCTGCGCTCGCGCCTGGCCTGGGTGATGGCACTGCTGCTCGCCGCCACGGCCGCGGTCAGCATGTTCTTCGGAACGCATGCCAACAGCCATCTCCTGCTGGCCTACTTCATCCTGATGCTGGCATTGCTGGTGATGGCCTGGCGCCAGTTCGACCATTCCAGCGTCACCGCCAGCACGCTGTTCGCCCTGACCTCGGTGGTCATGCTGCTGCTGTATGCCACCTTCGGCGCCTACTACCTGGGAGCCGAGTTCGACCCGCACATCACCGACCTGGTGACGGCGCTCTACTTCTCGATGGTGACCATGAGCACCGTGGGCTACGGCGACATCACCCCGCAGACCCCCGAAGCCATGCTGTTCACGATCTCGGTGATCATCCTCGGCGTGGCCGTGTTCGCTACCTCGCTGACCGCCGTGATCGCACCGATGGTCGGCCGCAGCCTGCAACGCATCGTTCAACACAAGGGATCGGGCATGAAACGTGAAAACCATTTCGTGGTCATCGGCACCTCCTCGCTGGCCAGCAACACCTGGCGCGAACTGGTCCGGCGCGGCCAGGCCGTCACCCGCATCGTGCGCGACGCCGGCCAGCTGGAAAACCCCGAGAATGCCGACGTGGTGACGGGCGACCCCGGCAGCGTGGACGTCCTGCGCGAAGCCCGCGCCGACAAGGCCACCGCCATCCTGGCCATGCTCGACGACGATTCGGAAAACGCCTTCGCCATCCTGGCGGCACGCGAACTCGGCGGCCAGGCGCGCACCATCGCCGCCGTCAACGACGCGCACCACCTGCAGCGCATCAAGCTGGTGCAGCCGGACGTGATCATCGCCCCGCAGATCCTCGGCGGCGAACTGGCCGCGATGCTGCTGTGCGGCGAGCAGGTCACGTCCGACTACGTCATGCAGCGGGTGTTCCAGCAGCAGGCCGAAGCCGACACGCCGCCGGCCTGAGCCGCGACGGTGTCGGTTGGGGTATCCACCGTGACACCGTTACACTCGCCTGTCCCGTTCCACTCCCGCTTCATCAGACAGGTTTTCCATGGATCACTGGCTTCACCACACCGCCTGGCTCGGCAACTCCGCCCATGCCTGGGTCATCGCCGGCATCGGCGCGCTGATCGGCTACATCGTCGTCTACGCCGTGGCGCGCTTCATCGCCGCACGCCTGAAAGCACTCTCCGCGCGGCGCCCCCGCAGCATGCTGCTGCACATGTGCGCGGCCGTGGCCGATGCCACGCGCGGCTGGGTGCTGTTGTTGCTGGCCGTTCTGGTCGCCCTGCATTCGCTGCATTTCACGTCCGACGTCGATGACCAGTTGCGCTGGCTGGTCGGCGCCAAGGGCACCGTCAACGGCCGTCTGGGCTGGCTGATCGGGGCCTTCATCGGCGTCCAGATCGCCTTCTGGATCAGCGCGCTGATCGTTTCCTGGCTCAAGCGCGCCACGCCCGAGGGCAGCATGCAGCGCTCCAACCCGATCATCTACGGCATCCTCACCTGGACCGTGGAGTTGCTGGTGTGGGTGACGCTGCTGCTGGTCCTGCTGTCCAACGCCGGCGTGCACATCGGCGCCTTCGTGGCCAGCCTGGGCGTGGGCGGCATCGCCCTGGCGATGGCGGCCAAGAACGTGCTCGAGGACCTGTTCGCCTCGGTCGCCATCGGCCTGGACAAGCCTTTCACGGTAGGCGAATTCATCGGCTTCGGCAGCGAGCTGGGAACCGTCAGGAAGGTCGGCATCAAGAGCACGCGCATCGAGTCGCTGTCGGGCGAGGAGCTGGCCATCAACAACTCCAACCTGCTGCAGAACCTGGTGCACAACTACAGCCGGCGCGAGGAGCGGCGCATCGTGTTCGAGTTTCACGTGCCCCTGGACACGCCGCGCGAAAACCTGCCGAAGATCGCCGAAGGCGTCAACGACATCATCAGGGCCAAAGACATGACCCGGCTGGACCGCGGTCATTTCCTCGAAATCAGCCGCGACGGCTACCGCTTCGAATTCGCCTATTACGTGCTGTCGCCGGACTTCGGCCCGTATGCCGACATCCAGCAGTCGATCAACCTCGCGATCCTGGCGGAACTGGAGAACCAGGGCGTGAAACTCGCCATGCCGTCGCGCGTGATGTACGACGCGCGCGAAGGCGAAAGCGGGACGCCGGCCCTGTCCACCGACTGAGAGTGCCGCCACGCGGCGTGCATGGCCGCAACGCCATGCCCGTCGTGCAACTTGAAGTTCTCCCCGTGCTGTGGTTTCTTGGATCGCATCATCGTTTTGGGGAGAAGCGTGATGAACGAGGCCGCCCTTCCGCTGACACCGGAAGACCCCGAACTGTCCCCCTGGTGGTTGCGCACGATCCTGATCGTGCTGGTGCTCGGGTTCACCGGACTGGGCATCATCAGCGCCCTCGCCTACCGCAATGCACCCCCCATTCCCGACCGGGTCGTCGATACCTCCGGTTCGGTGCTTTTCAGCGGCGATGACATCCGTGCCGGCCAGGCCGTGTTCCTCAAGTACGGCCTGATGGACAACGGCAGCATCTGGGG